>JAFGTG010000530.1 GCA_016934255.1 Sedimentisphaerales bacterium | reverse complement strand
TCATTAGTCAATCGTCAATCCCCTGTGTTCAATACGATCCGACAAATATCCTCAACCAGGGCATCCGTTGCATGGGTGTTACTGTTGAGCAAAGTGTTTTTTTCCCGGTCGATTTGTTTGAGTTTTTCTTCCCGAAGGCGCTCCGCCTCCTTTTTGGCCTCTTCTATTTTCGATTGCATGATGTCGCGGGCCTTCTCTCGCGCCTCGGCGATTTTTTCCGACGTTTCTTTTTCGGCAGAGCGAATCATCTCAGAAGCCTTTTCCCGCGTCTGTTTGAGAGCGGTGCTGACCTTCTGCTCTGCCTGAAGGACGTCTTCAATAATTCGTTTCATCGAATTCACACCTTAATAACATCCACTGGATACGATCAGCGCAAACCGGGATTGTACAAGGCACTTCATGATATTGCCAGTCCTTAAAATCAAAAAAAGAAGATAAAAAAAGAGCGATGAATCATCCATCATCGCTCCTTTTTACCTTTTATTATTTTTCTATCCTCTAAGCTTTATGCGAGGAGGAAATTAAGAAACTCAAAATCGCCCGGATTATCCAGGGCGGCCTGGGCGTAACTCGGAATAACCTGTTCGAGCGTCCGCCGGCTATCTCCGAAATGTCGCATGAAAATTTCCCCGAAAACGGCTCGAAAATCTGTTCTTCTCCTGATGTAGCGTTCGTTATCGCTAAACAGATCCCCCGCCGACCACGTCGCGTCATCACAATTGTACACGCCGCCTTTGACCCGGCCGCCGGCGACAAACATAACGCCGGCGTGGGCATGGTCCGTGCCCGCGCTGCCGTTTTCCTTCGAGGTCCGCCCGAATTCGGTCATGGTGACGATCATCAGCTTATCCCACTGTTCTTGCAGGTCACGGAACAGAGCCTGATAGCCCTGTGCTACCTGGTTCAATAGATCCGCCTGACGTCCGTTGATCTGCCCCTGATTGGTGTGCGTGTCCCAGCCGCCGATATTAACGCCGAGTACGCGAACCGGAGTTCTTTTGATGAGCATGGCGATCTGGGAAAGCCTGTCACCGAAGCTTCCGCCGGGATAGACGGCGCCTTCGGCCGGCTCATAAGGTCCCTGAGCCACAGCTTCCTGCACGATACTCATTGCGTTCGCTAACGCCAGGCCCGTGCCATAAACCAAATCCCGGTAAAGTTTCTCCGAAAAATCGGGCATACCCCCATACGTCCCAAGTAGTCCGGTTCCGTCAGTGCCTTGTGGTGTGCCGGGTAATTGGCCTATGAATTTGCCTACTTCAAGAGGATCGCCGGAAAAGGTAAACGTTTCGGGATTTTGAATGGTTGGAATGGGCAAAGGCCCTCTTAAAGCCACCATTTGATTGCTCGACATTCCGGCGGCAACGAGATTATTTTCCATCGGATTCATCGTGAGGGCGACTTGGCGGTAAATCATCCCTTCGTCGAATGTCGGATCGCCGGGCATCCCGGTTTCCCAATAACGCTGACTGTCGAAATGTGATTTCGAGGGATCAGCGTAACCTACGCGATGAATCACCGCCAAATTTCCCGGCCCGTCGATACCGGTCAGACTCGAGTGATCATAGATTTCCATCATTGGCGCCATGCTCGGATGCAGGCTGGCAAAACCATTGCCCAGATCGATCGCGCGAGCGGGCGGGATATACAAAGATGGGCGGTTACTTGTATTATATTCGGGATCGCCGTATGGAATAAGGGTATTAACGCCATCGTTGCCGCCACGTTGGAAAATGAAGATCATCTTCGTGTCTTCACCCACATCGTTCGCTAAGAGTTTGCTCTTAAAGATTTCCGGGCTGAGAAAACCAAGCCCCATCCCCAAGGCCGTCATACTCCCTGTACGAAGGAATTCGCGTCGTGTGCATTTCATATGTGATATCTTGCTTGAGTCTTTCATTTCGATAATCCCTCTTACTGGAAGTTCCATTGCGGCATACTAAGGAGCAAGCCAACAAACTGCTGGATTCGTTCCTGGAATTCCTGCGGTTTCGATCGGTCCAGTGGCTGCGGCATGCCGTTGAGGTTCGTGATTAAATACACGACGAGTAGATTTTTGTTGGCTGCGGACAACGTGTTCTGAAAGAGCAGCTCATCAAAAAATCCGACGATCTGTTCGGCCGATTCCAAATTTCTCTCATCGATCAAGCCGACGGGATCCCAAAAGAACTCGTCGTTACGATTCAGTGCAAGATCGCGCGCGAAGCTGATGCGTTTGAGCATAGAGGCCGTATCGATCCAGTTGGTCCCCAGCTCGGGAAATCCGTCGGGATCGTCGCGTGTGAACAGATGCATGCCCATTTCGTCATTCAACTGAGGGAGATCGGCTCCGCTCGCCTCGGCATCGAGCGCTCGCAGACTGCTGTTGATATACTCGACCGGCGTTTTGACCTTATTTCGATATGCGCTCGGCGACCAAAAAAGATTGGACTGATTTTCCGGATCAAGAATTGTATTCATCACCGTGGCAATATTACCGGCCGGAGTCGTTGAATTCCACGCACTGATCGCATCGGCGAGCAATTCGACGAGTTCCGCGGGGGCGCTGCCGTCCTTATAATTCGCTAAAGTGATCTCATCGGACACGAATTTCTGGATCAACTTAATACAAATAAACTCGGCGGTTGACGGATGATCGGCCATGGATTGAACGACTTCCAGCGCGTCTAAAAGCCCCTCCGAACCGGCTCGTCCTGCGGGGATATTAAAGCCGTTCCGGCCGCCCCCGAAAAGCATCTTGCCGCTCGTATCGTGCTGATTCGGATCGAAACGGAACGTCCATACGCCGCTCTGGTCTCCGTTTTCGATACTCCCGGGCAGGATTCGGCGCTGAAGGAGTCTGGGCAGAATGGACAGGTCCGAACTATTGAGACTACTATTATGCACCTGGATCGCCAGTACATTCTCGCCGGTCGAGGCGATATTTCGAAAACGTTTGAGGCTGATATATTCCGCCTCCCCGGTGACTTCATGGCTGCCGTTGGCATTGCGATTATACGCGGGCGGAGTGCCCCGATTTTCCATGTTCGCGCTGCGTGCGATCTCTTCTCCGTTGAAATAGGCCACGTAGCCGTCATCATAGGCAATCTGCAGGATGATATTCTCCAACCGGGCGGGATCATCCAGCGTGAATCGCCGTCGGAGATAGACCGAAAAATAGTTCCCTCGCATATCATTGAGGACCATCGCGTCGTCTCCATCGCCATATCCGAGTCCCGTTTCCGCTCGAAGCCACCCATCATCGTTGAAACCGACTCTTGTCCAGGCCGTCGTCGGCTCACCGTCTGAATCCGGACTCGGTTCGGCGATTCCTTTGAAGAATCTCCAGCCCGCTCCCAGGTCGAGAAAGATCGAATCCTCGAACTTCACGCCACCGTCGGTGGGAGGTTCGAGGGCAGACGTGGGAAAACTTTTCACCTGCTCCGGCGGGATTTTACATATCCCCCAGCCGGTGAAGCATTTTGCCAATTGCTCGATGTCTTGCTGAGTGTAGCCGTTGTCAACGCCGAAAGCAAATAGCTCCAGAATCTCGCGGGCGTAATTCTCATTCGGCGCGTCTTTGACGTTAAAAATGTTATCGAGGTAAACGAGCATACTCGGACTCGTTGCACTATAAAGCAACAGGTCTCCGAAATTACCGAGCGCATTTTCGTAAAAGAACTGGTACTCCTGGTATTCGAGCTGGGCGGCTTCAGCGCGAGCCTGGATCTCCGACATGGCGTCGGTGGCATCCGAATTCTGAAGGTCGTCGAAGTACTCCGCGAGTTTATCGTAGTCGGTCGTAAAATGATTTTCCCAAAACTCGGCAAGCACCGCTTGCAGTTGCCGCTGGGAATAGACGCCTCGAATGTGAACGAGCTGCTGAAGCTCATCGATCCCCCGAATCACCCGGCGGGCGGGGCCCGGAAGGACATGACGACTGAGAAGCTCGGGGATTATGCTCATATCGCTGCTCGTGAGGCTCCTGTTATGCGCCTGGATCGCGAGAACGTTCTCACCGATTCGGAGCAAGGTTTTATACGCGCTGATATCGAAATCCTCCGGCGATCCCGCTTCGTGACTTCCGTTCGCTTGTTGATTATAGGCGAAACGTCCGGTTGGAAGATTCGCGATAGCGACCTGCGTTCCATTCAGAAACGCCTTGAATCCGTCATCGTAATCGACGCGCAGAATCAGATCGTCAATGGCCGCCAGAGATTCCGAATCGAGCGTGAACGTATATCGCAGGTACACCGAGAGATAGCCCGCCTGGCTTTCATCTTCGGGCGTGTCGGGATTGTCGTTCACGCGGCGCATATCCGTCAACACTGTTCGATCATCGCTATCTCCATAACCGATCCCCGTCGCCCCGCGCAGCCAATCGGCATCATCGAACGTGATTTCTTTCCAGGAAGCGAGAGGTTCGCTGTCTCCTTTACGGTAGCGCCAAAACTCTCCCGCCATGATAAGGAGATTCTCACTTGCGGAAATTTTATAGGTGAACAGCGTTTCTTCTCTTTCCAGCAGGCGAACGTTGCCGGATTCATTAATCCGCGCCGGGTCGAGTTGTTCCTCGATGTACGTTTGAAGGCCGACGCCCTGAAGGTAGGACAAATCCGCCGGTGAGGGGCCGTACCCGATGCGATTGAGAAGATGCCCGGCTTTCTGAATGTCAACCTCGTTTAGATCGGCACCGCATGCGAAAGGAATTGGAATCACCCCACATAACAGGGCTAAAACGATGAAAATCCGTAGAAATTTTCGATCAAACATAACGTAATCGACCTCCGTATGAATAATTTTTATTGGAAGACTAAAACCCCCGCCGCCCCACAACTCCGCACCATGTCGCATGGTCTCCATCTCAAATGCCCCCGAGCCCCATCAATGGCTCGCATTGAAATCTTTTGGAGTCCTATAAACGATATAATTATAGCATAATAGATGCGGGATTATAGGTGCAATTATTTTTTTGTTAGATTTTTCGGAATGATTGAGGATAGCCGTTACGTGTTTAGGCAGATTTAGAAAAAGTATCAGCCTCAAAGTTTTCGACTCTGAGGCTGATACGAGATTGCAGACGTGTCGTTTGTCTTTGCGACTATGGATTGTCGAAGAACGGAAACAGCTTGCGAATTTCGTCCTTCGATGGACGCCGGCCGTATTCGCAGATTTCAAACGCCTCGGCGTATTTGATATTCCTGGCTTTATCCTGTCCGTACCAGACGGCCAGCTCTTTCCGAAATCGCTCGGCGGTGCTCGCAAAGCGACGGTCGAAATTGTTCCGAACCTGCTTCTCGCGCGCCTTTCGCTTAGACGGATTATCGTCCGGATACAGATTTTCATCTCCGTTGCAACCGCCTTCCAACGTTTGCGAAGCGAGAGCCAGAGCCGCGTCCAGTTTCTTCTCGATCACGGAATCGATGCCCACGGCGATGTCCGCAGTAAATGGATTGGGTTTCTGGAAACCATCCTGATAAAACAGGAACACGGGATTGCGTTTGAGGTAGGGCACGTCCGGGCAAAAATAAGGCACCGTGACCATGTAACCGGCATCTTGAATCAGGATCGCCGAATAACGATGATCCGGATGATAGTCGTTCGGACGGTGGCACATAACTATATCCGCGCGCCACTCGCGGATCAGCCGGACGATGGTTCTGCGGTTTTCGAGGGTCGGCATAATCTCGCCGTCATGAATGTCGAGCACTTCGGTTTCGATCCCGAAGATTTCCGCGCAACGCTTAACCTCGGCGGTGCGCCGCTGGGCCAACGGACCGCCGGCCATACCCCAATGGCCGATATCCCCGTTCGTGGTGGAGACGAACTTGACGTGATGTCCCTGCGCCGCCCACATCGATGCGACACCTCCGGCCTTAAACTCGTTATCGTCCGGATGTGCGCCGAAACAGATAATCCGCACCTTGCCATCGGTGGACTCCGGGGCGGGGGTGGGCTTCGGTACAGACGCATGTAATGTCCCCGACGTAAATAATAATAAACTACTCAGGAGCAAACTCCCTAACATCCATCTTTTTTGTACAAATTTGTTATTCATGGCATCGTTCTCCTAAATTTAAATATGTTATTTCTCGTCAGAGTTATGTGTCTCTGGAGTTGCTTTAGCGAGCTTCGCCACATCGTCACGGAATAAAGCCGCCAGCACCACAACCAAAACGGTCGAGGCGATTGAGATGATCTTGAAAACAGGAATCCAATTGCACACACCGTCCGTTGTGTAGCGGTCAATCAACTCGACGTTGACGAAGGTGCCGATCAGCATGCCGATACCGTAGCAGATCAGGACGATCAATCCCTGGGCTTGGGCCCGCATTTCCGGCGGGGCCTTCTTGTCCACATAGACCTGGCCGCCGACGAAGAAGAATCCGAAGATGATCCCGTGCACGAGAATGGCGATATAATACAGGAAGGTTTGTTCGCCCGCGACGCCTCCCCACAGGGTAAAGTAGCGAATGGCCAGCGCCCCCAGGCCGATCACCATCGTCCATTTAGCGCCGAAGCGAGACAAGGCAAACGGCACGAGAAGCATCAGGAAAATCTCAACGAACTGCCCGAGGTTCATGGTGGCCGTGACCTGTTTGAAACCCTGACTGGAGAAGAACTGAGAGCCCAGCGAAAAGTAGAGCGTGAAGGGGATCATGACCAGCAGCGAAACGCCGATGAAAAGACCAAAATTAAAGTCCTTTATCAATCCGAAGGCCCGCAGGCCGAGCGCGTCAACGACCGAGGCTTCCTTGCCTTTGGCCGGTGGCGGTGTGTTGGGTAGCGTCAGGTTCAACAGCGCCGCAACGAGCGCCGTACCGGCCGCACAGTAAAACGGGATTGCCGTGCCGTCGATGGCCTCTTTTCCAAACACGTGTGTGGAAGCGAGACTGAAGACGGCCGCGGCCACCCAGCCGATCGAGCCGAAGACGCGAATCTGGGGAAACTTCTCCGACGGTGCATGGCTCATCGCGATCGCATTCGTCAGGCTCCACGTGGGCATATAGCAGAACATTCCCAATAGCAGAATCACGAACAGTGTCGCCGGATTCGTCTGTCGGGCGCCTAAGAAAAACAATACAGCACAGCCAAAGTTTAAAATTGTCAACACTTTCTGGCTGGCGAAATGACGGTCCGCCACCATACAAATAACCGGCGCGACCAAACAGCCGAGCGGCATGACGCTCAAGATCCAGGCTTTCCAGGCCCCTTCGACTTCCATACTCGTCAGATAGGCGGCCAGAGGCACCCACCAGACGGCGAACATCATGTATTGGAGAAACATCATAACGCTCAGGCGAATCCGGGTGTTCATCGACATCTCATTCATTGCGTGTCTCCTTTGTTTAACAGTGTTTCCAAACACGGCAAAGACCAGAACGAGCTACATCGCTCATCAAACCATCGAAATGATACCATACCGGGGAAGATTCAGCCAAGATTATCGTGTACAGAATGTCAGGGAAATAAAAAATCCTGCTTGTTATGTCATTGCCCCGATGGCTTGGCCATATCTGACGGCAAAACGCAAATTCAGACTCGCAGTCTCTGGATTCCGGGTCAAGGCCGGAATGACAAAACGCCAAATCTTTAGAGATCGTAGCGGAAAGCAGTCATTACCTATTTAAGAATAATCGCAAAAGGTCATTTTTCCAGCGCAATGAGATCGTCATAGGTCTCGCGTTTTCGGATGACGGAAAACGTGTCGCCATCGACGAGGACTTCGGGCGTCCGGCCGCGTGCGTTGTAATTGCTGCTCATCGTAAAGCCGTAGGCGCCGGCGGTAAAGACCGCGAGCAAGTCGCCGCGAATGACCGGCGGCAAGGCCCGGTCCTTTGCGAAAAAGTCCGCGCTTTCACAGATCGGCCCGACGACATCGACCACTTCCGTGCCGTCCACGATCAAATTCTTTTCCCGCCGGTCGGGTATA
>JAFGTG010000053.1 GCA_016934255.1 Sedimentisphaerales bacterium | reverse complement strand
CGAGATTACCGAAGGAGAGATCAAGGCATACCTCCGGGAAACCCGGGAAGAATTGAAAGAAAACCCGGATGATTTGGAAATACACGCTAAAAGAGGGGAGATTAAAGAGAAGGTTCAGATTTGGAAGCGGAAAAACGCCCTTAAGAAAACCTGGGTAGATGGTCCCGGTTCCATCGTAGGTTTTTTTATCGCCGTGGTGGGTGTGTGTGTCCTCGGTGCGCTTCTGGCCAGTTACGTCGGCAGAAGCTTATGGCGGAGGGCGGAGAAATTTATATTGAGCACGCCCATTCTTCGACGCATCTATCCCTATGTCAAACAGGTGACGGATTTCCTTCTGACGAATGAGGATCAGAAGAAGTTATTTTCCCGTGTTGTAGCGGTGGAATATCCCCGGAAGGGGATTTGGTCTGTTGGTTTGGTCACCGGTTCGGGGCTTGAGAAGGTCGTCAGTCATGTCAAGAGAGAGTTTGTGACCGTTCTCATCCCCACGTCCCCGACCCCCTTTACGGGTTTCGTCATCACCGTACCGAAAAAGCAAACGATCGATTTGGATATGACGATCGAAGAAGCATTACGATTTATTGTCAGTGGGGGCGTCATTGCGCCGGGCAGCGATCAATCGGTCCCGGTCGAGGTACAGCCCGATGTTGAAGAATCTGTATAAGGATGGATTTTCGAGAAGTTCCGGACGTTAGAATTAAGGAGAACGATTTTGCTTTTTACAATTAGCGGCAAACATATCGAAATAACGGAAGCGATCAGGGCGCATGCCGAGGAGAAAACATCCAAACTTCCAAAATACTACAATAGCATCAATCAGATCGAAGTGATAGTCGATGGCTCCCAGGGAGGAGGCACGAGTGTTGAGATTATTGCTCGGGCCGAGCACAGCAAGGTGTTTGTGGGAACCGAAACGGGGGAAGACACCTACCGGTGTATTGACATGGCCGTTCATAAGCTGGAACGACAATTGAGAAAAACAAAGAGCAAAGAACGAGATAACAAGCACTCGGGAAGTCATTCGGCCAGTCCCTCAGAAAGTGCAGAATGAACGTAGTTCGTATTTTTCAACGGATGATTTTATTGAGCGAATTCAGCGACTAATGGAAGGCAATGGATAGACAAAATGAGGTTGTCAGATTTTTGTTGTTTTGAGGCGATGGTCTCGGAGTTGCAAGCCGGCGACCGTGACGGCGTGATCGTCGAGTTGATTTCGTTGCTCGAACAAGCGGGCAAGCTCGGGAAGGTTCGAGGAGTGGAAATTCAAAAGGAAATCATTAAGAGGGAAAAAGAAGCCAGTACCGGCATGGGGAAAGGCGTGGCCGTTCCCCACGTCAAGCACAAGGCGATAAAAAAGGTCGCCGCGGCGATCGGTCTGAGTCGTGACGGGATCGATTTCTCCGCTCTGGATAAACAGCCGGTTTATTCGGTGATTCTTTTGGTTAGCCCGTTGGAGAATCCCGATCAACATTTACAGGCGATGGAAAGTGTTTTTAAACATCTGCAGAAGGATAAGTTTCGCAAGTTTCTCAGGCAATGCCGCACGCCGGAGCAGATCAAAGATCTGATTCAAGAGGCGGATGACGATCCTTCTTTGTAGTCCTGCGAATTTCGTGAGGTGGATATTCAGTATGGCCGTGGGTTTGCATGACAGAGGATGATACATTAGAGAATGACGTTGTTGAGGTGGAACTTGAGATCCGGAACGAGCACGGACTTCATATGCGCCCGGCTATGCGATTTGTTGAAATGGCCAGTCGATTCGAGAGTGATATCACCGTCAGGAGCGGCGAAACCACCATCGACGGAAAGAGTATTATGCAGATCACGACGCTCGCGGCGACGTGTGGAACCAAGTTAACCGTCACCGCGGAGGGACCGGATGCCCGGGAGGCGATTGACGCCTTACGAGAACTTGTGGAAGCGAAGGATTTCGATGGGTCGATATCATAACAAGGGAGGATGTGCGTTGCATACCTCCTGACAAGAGAACGAAACGATGGAAGTCAAAAAAGGCATCGCTGTCTCGCCGGGTATCTCGATTGCGAAAGCGCTCATCATTGATTCCGAGGATTATCGCATTCCGCGCCGTCAAATCGAGCCTTCGCAGCGCATGATGGAGATTCAGCGCGTTCGGAATGCCTTTAAAGATGCCGGTACGGAATTGACTCAGCTTGAAGTCGCGCAAGACTATACAGAGGGAAGTAAGATCAAAGACATTTTCGCCGTGCATATACGATATTTGCGCGATCGGAGCCTGCGGAAAAAAGTGACGGATCTGGTTCAGTCGGATTTGGTGACCGCTGAGTTCGCCGTATCGACCGTACTTCGAGAGATTGCCGAACACTTCAAGAAGCAGAAGGATGTGTATATCAGCGAACGGGCCGCGGATATTTACGATATCGAAAGGCGTTTGCTTAAACAACTGCTCGGTCGAAAGCGTGAAGACGTCGGGCATTTGACGGAAGAAGTGGTGGTCGTCGCGCGGGAATTGAGCCCGACGCAGACCGCCGGCTTCAACAGGGAATTCGTCAAGGGGATCGCCAGCGACGCCGGCGGACGGACCAGCCACGCCGCCATCATCGCGCGCTCATTGGGTATCCCGGCGGTCGTGGCGCTGGAAGATCTGACCGAATACGTCCGTGGCGGAGATGCCGTTATCGTCGATGGTAATCGCGGTATTGTGATCGTTAATCCGGACGACGAGACGATTCAGCAGTACGAGGAGTATTCAAGGGAATTCATCCAGCTCGAACACCGGCTTGATGCGATACGGCAAAAGCCCGCCGTCACCCGAGACGGCGCCAGAGTGCTCTTGCTGGGGAATATCGAGTTTCCGGATGAGGCCGAGATTGTTCTACAAAAGGGCGGTGATGGGATCGGTTTGTACCGGACCGAATTTCTGTATCTCAACACCGACCGCGAGCCGACCGAGCAGGACCACTATAACGCTTATGCCAAAACCGTTCGGGTTTTCGACAACAAGCCCATCGTGATCAGAACGATGGATCTCGGGGCCGATAAATATACTCAAAGCAAGCGTTTTGCGCCGGAGCCGAATCCGTTTTTGGGACTGAGGTCGATCCGATTTTGTCTGCAAAACCTGACCATGTTCAAAAAGCAATTGCGCGCCATCTTACGCGTGTCGGTTCTCGGCGACGTCAAGATTATGTTCCCTCTGATCACGAATCGCCAGGAACTCATGCAGGCCAAGATGATCCTTCACGATGTCATGGAGGACCTCGACGAGGAATCCATCCCGTATAGCAGAGACATCGACGTGGGTATCATGATCGAAACGCCGTCAGCGGCGCTGACGGCATTTTCTCTCGCCCGCGACGTGGACTTTTTTAGCGTCGGGACCAACGATCTGACGCAATATACGCTGGCCGTGGACCGGGGCAATGAATTAGTCTCCACGCTATATTCCCCGGCGGACCCAGCGGTGCTCCGGCTGTTAAGAACCGTCATCCAGGATGCCCATAAGGCCCAAATCCATCTCAGCGTGTGCGGCGAAGTCGCCTCGGAGCCGGAGTACGTAATGCTTCTGCTGGGACTCGGGGTTCGAACCTTATCGCTCACGTCGCCGATGATTCCTGAGATTAAGCAGTTGATCCGTTCGGTGACCACCAAGGATTGCAACGACGTCGCCCGAAAAGTCCTGAGCATGGATTCTGAAAGGCACATTTCCAGCTACCTCCGAAACGCCGCGAGAAAAATCCTCCCCGAGGCTTTTTAGGCACTCTAACAAAACCTCCCCCTTGTCACCCCGTTCGACAAGCTCAGGGCAGGCTCTGAGCGGAGCGAAGGGTCTCAATTAATCCGTAAAGACTGAGATTCTTCGCTCCGCTCAGAATGACAAAATCGTAGAACTGTGGTTTTGTTAGAGTGCCTTAGAAGTAGCTTTTTCGATTGAGTCATCTATCCGTGAAGATGAGTACCGCTTTCGATTCCGGGCGGTTCTGTATCAGCCAAAGCCTGAGAAGTGACATCATTAACGTATCCCCATTCGTAACCACTTCGTAATGGTCGTGCATGTGAGAAGCTTTGGGTAACGGGCACCCGTCTGAGAGAAATAATTCTACGCTTTTGCGTGCAAAGCGATCGGCGGCTTGGAGATACTTGTCATTGGAGGTAAGTTCGTAAGCATTAAGCATCAAAAGGACGACGTTACCCAGCGTTCCCGGCCAGACCGGCTTACTAAGATCGACGTCAACCTCACGATAACCATCGGCAGTTTGCAGCACGAATCGGCGGTACGTATCCAGGTGAACCTGGCGATAGCGGAGCATGCACGTGTTGGCACCTGCCGCGGGGCCGCCGCTTCCATAAGCATTGGACCAATTTGCCGAGTTTCGGTTTGTCTGCGGGTGGGCTTTGGCAAACGCCTTGTCGTTGGCTGAAGCCACGTTTCGCATTTTCTTCGCCAGTTCGGAAGGTACTCGCCGAGCCGCTTGTTCCAGCGAGATAGCCAGCGATACGGCATAAGGCGCCCGGCTGCCCTTTTTCTTGGAGCCGCCGGTTACCATGCCCCCTTCCTGCAAACGTGCTCGCTCGAGCCCGTCCAGCACCGACTCGATGGCGACAAGGAATAGCTTATCCTTTGTTTGCTCGTAGGCAGTGGCCCATGTTTCGATATAAAATCCGCCGTGACGGGCATAGGGCGCTTCAGTACCCGGACCGTGAGAGGCGATGGAGGCATGACGCGAGAAATCGCCCGTCTTATGATCGCCGATCTGGTGTTCCCACAGGCCGAGGGCAAATCGTCCACACGCTTTATCGGCAAGCCGCCAACTGCGTTGCCATAGAATCCACGGTCGATAGAATTCATGCGTGTTACCGGCACTCTTATCAAGCGGCTTGTCGGTACGCAGGTCCCATCCCGCATGTTCACCCCACCAAAATAGTCCGGTCGATGGGCTTTGACAGGTCTCGAAGAAGTATTGAAGCGACCGGTCGGCCTCCTCGGCGTAACGTTTTTGGCCGGTGATTTCGGTTAACTGATAGAGAATTTGATAGAGGTTCTGGCAATGCTGAGGATTGCTTCCGCCGAGCATCCGATCGTGCGAGCGAATACCCCACTCTTCGCGTGTTATTGCCGCCGCGTTCTTGAGAGACTCGCCCTCCAGCATCCGCATTGTTTTTCGGTCGAGCTCTTCGGCAAAAAGAGGGGAGTGCTCTTGACCGTATGTGTCCCGTCCGTGCCGGATCATCGCATCAGAATAGGCTTTGACGATTGTCAGGTAATCGTACGGTTCGCGGAATCCCACATCGGCGGTTCGCGCGTCTGTAGAGATCAGACTTCCTATTAAAAGCGACAAAAGCAATAATACTTTCGTATTTAGAGTTTTTCTTGTTTTCATGCCATTCATTTCCTGTATATCAAGAGTTCGAGAACAACGATGCAAATACGAAAGGAGCTACTTGGATTGTGATTTAAAAGGTTGGTGCCACGAACTCCATGCAGACCACGTACCGTTTGTACTTTGCTGTCGCACCCGAATGAAATAAACATGACCAGCTTCGAGTTGGGTTTGATCCGACAGCCGTCCGATGAATCGGCCTGTATCGGACCCAATTTGAATTCTTTCGGGCGCCTCAATCAGGTTGGATGTCCATACGACGCTCTCACCGGCACTGTCGGCGGCGATTTCCACCTGCCAGGCTTGCTGGCGTCCCGGGCCGCGGTAAGGAGTTTTTATCAGGGTGGGCCTTCTTGAACTGACTACGGGACCGATCGGTTGGGTGGATATGACAAAATGATCAATCCAGCGAGACTGAGTCACGGGGGATCCTTTGTTCCAGTACGTCTCCAGAAAAACGGCGTTGATACCGTGTTCCGTATAGCGGCCTCGCCAGTCGAGCTCTTTTCGCTCGGTTTCAAGCCGGCCATCGATCCACAACTGATTCAGGCCATCCTTTTTACCGGGCGTATTGAGTTTTACCCGGATTTCGACGCAGACCCAGCGGCCTGATTCTTCCGTGCTGTGGAGCCTAAAACGGGATGCGGGTTTGTTGCCCAACCATCTCAAATTGTCGAAATCGTTGTATCGCGTTGTCACGACCTTATTGTCTCGAACGCCGGTCGCCGGGTCGAGAGTCAGCGCCTCGCCGCTGCTCCAGACGTGGGCGATCATGGCCTGTGCCCAATTCGGTGAGACGATACTGGTGGCCCGTGAGAGTTTCGCGGGGCCGCCTCCCGTCCAGCCGTACTGGTGTTTTACATAGAAGCGCCAGTATATTTCATTGTACTGCTGGCCTCTATTGATCACTTTGCCCGTGGGGCTGTCTCCGAAGAATACCTTACGATTGCCTGCTCCTCGCGTTCCCTTCTTATAGAAACTGAGCATTGAGCCGCCAACACCCCCGTAGCCCTGACTTGTATCGATCTTGCCCTGAGATTCGGTGTAAGGCTTCTCTGGGTCGTTGAAATCATCGTACCAGATAACTGCCGGGTCTGTTTCTATGGGGCTCGGCCGCAATGCAATCAGGCTGTCGATTCGCGGCGTCTCGGGTAAAACTTCAGCGGGCAAACTCACTGGCCCGAATCCCAGGACGATTCCCATACAAAAAGCTAATACACTCAATCTCTTCATAAGGAATAATTACTGGAAAAGAGCGGAATTTGCAAATGAAAAAAGACCCGCCAAATTGAAGATGTTGCTGTGAAAAACAACTAAAAGAGCTTGGTAATCCAACTCCAGGGGGGGATTCGCAGGAGGATGAGAATGGACTGTAAGCAGAATCCCGCCAGGGCATAATGCCACATGTCTTTGCATTTCTGATCTAATCCTTCGTTGCGGCACTTTTTCCACGCGGGAATGAGAAACAATAGGGGGATTCCACAATAAAGGCCGCAAAGAAGGATGGCGATTTTCCATTCCCAAATTAACGGCTGGGCGGCTCTGAATTTGGCTTCTTCCTCGAGCGCTTTGGCTCGTTCCTGGAGTTTTATTTCGAGTTCCGCCAAACGATTGGCCGAGAGATGCCGGTCGGCCAGTTCGATCCGGGCAAATTCAAGGGCTTCCGGAAGGTGTGTTTGAGTTCGCGTGTACTCAAGCAAATCAACATCCGACAGGGATTGGATAAACTGCTCTACTTGCCTTTCCATACGTTGTCTCCTTTCGTCCCGACTCCCCACGGAGAAGACAATTTGTATGGGCAGCGCTCGCGATCCGAGCACCTGCCGCGACGTACCATTATTGTCACGGCGGGAAAACGACCATCCTGCTCATATCGACGGAATTATACTCGAAATTGCATGGAAGGGCAAGAAAAAAGTCGATACTCGAGACGTTGGAATCGACAGGCTAATAGCCGAGCTGGATGCTACCGGGACCGACCACGTCGGATTTAACCTTATCGGTTTTTACGTCATATTGAATCTGATCGCTGAGGATACCGTTGTAAAAACACGGCTGAAGTTCATCGCCTTTGACCCGCACGATACCCGTCGTATGATCGTAGAACAATTCACTGCCGAGGAATTGATGATTCCTGTTGTCCTCGTAGATGATCCCCCCGGTGGCATTCAGCGTTGAGAGTTCCGTTTGGCCTTTGGCTGTTTCCCGAAGGACCGCTTCGACATGGGAGGCCATGGCTGTACCGTCTCTGGAATTCGCACTATTGGTAGTGGGTAAATAGTCGATCCCTAACTTTTGGTTCGGAGTGGCATCGGCAACAATACGATTTTCCAGCAGGGAATATCTCAATGTATCGAATCCACTGACGTATGCCCAGCAGGGTTCCCGCAGGCTAAATGGTCTGGATGGTTCGTTCGGATCCGAGCCGAGTGCGTTGTTGAGCCAAATAATGCCTGGCCCGGTCGCCCAAAAGAGTTGTTGAACGGCGTCGTAGTCGAACTGGCGACATTTCAGTTCGATTCCGCTGAGTAATCCCGTTCCATTCGCATCCTCCAAAACATCGGCGAAAGCGCCTCCGGCTTTGGCCGTTCGGGTGGTGGCGAGTCGAACCACTTCGCCGGTCGCAGTCAGATGTTCGAGGTCGGCGGCCGGACCGGAGGTTCGGTCGTTCGCGTCCTCGGCCAGATCGACGGTCATTCGTTCCGATCGCAGAATGTATTTTTCGATGACATTCGGATCTTCACGGATCATCATGCATTGGCAATCGCCTTCGAACGCCATTTGGTTCAACTCCGCTAAATAGTATGCCCGTCTGGTGGCGGTCACCGTGACCGGAATCAAGGCGCCGTCGCCGTGGAGTGTCGAGGGCTCCTCTTCGGTGGCCGGTTGGTTTGCATCCTCTTGTATGAGATCGGGCTTGGCGCGCGGTAGGGTAGGTTCCATATAGAATGAAAGCTCCACCGGGCCGGCGGCGAGGATTTCGAGTTGTTTCTTCTCTTCCGGCGAATCCGGCGTGTTCACATCCTCCGGCGGCAGATCGACGGTGATCCGTGGAGCCGAAAATGTCACGTCCTGTTGTTCGGTCAAACCCGCTCGTGGGACCGTACAAAGGCAATCGTTAAATACGATCCGGTTAGATACCTTGGTATAGATCGCTCCGTTACGAGCAGTGACTTTCAGGGGACCGGAGGCGGCTTTGTCCGACGATGGCTGGCTCTTGCTGGTCGTCGTCTCCACACCATAGTAGGTGAGTTCCGACAATCCGCCGGCTGTCATATCGCCGGTCACGGCGTGATAGTCGATGGTCCGGGCGAAAAACTTCGTTCGCTTTGTGCCGTCATCGAGATGCTCGTAATGGTTGGGATCCGAAGAGGGGACGATGCCGGCTTCTTCGGATTCCTTCTGGATTCGGGGAGAATCTTTGGGAACTATTAAAAGTTCACCATCGCACGTGATCGTAATAAAAGTCGGTGTCTCCTCGGGGGCGTCATTCGGTTCCGGAGGGCTTGATACAGGTTCGTTTGGATCGGCGAGGTTGTTCTTATTTTGAGATTCTTGTTTCGGCGCCGGTTCGGCCTCATCAGATTGAGTAATAAATTCTTTTGACCAAAAGATATCGTGAATCTGGAGTTTTTTATCCGCGAAGATCCGTTGGCCCGGCGTGTCGATGAGCACATTGTCATTCAAGATACACGTATAATATTCCCCTTCCCGCGGTTCTTGTTCGATGGGGGAGTCATCTTGTGCCGGTGGGATTTCTTCTTTTTCTGAAACTTTCACGATTATTGTTTCATTCGGTTCCTGGGTTTTGTTCTGCGGATGGGATTGGGTGAGCATCTCATAGTTCGAAAAGAAAGCAGCTTGAGATTTTGTAATTCGATAGCTCATGGTCTCCAGGTCGGCAATTTGAAAATATTCGAGCCGTTCGGCCTGTTCATTGAAGATCAGTCTCAGACCCTTGCCGTGCATTTTTGCGTCTTCCGAATCAAACCGAATCGGACCGTTTGTCTTGAGCAGCGATTGATCGCTCAGGAAGATAATATCATCGAGGTACACATAGCATTCTTTCATGGTCCCCGTTTCCGTGGGGACGAGGTGAATGACGACGTTCGAGCTGAAGGTCGCATCCTTAGGCGTGGTCCGATTGACCACGGTTTCAACCTGAACCTGGCCTCTATCGGCCGTGATGAAACATTTAAAATTACGGCGATAAACGTTCATGTACGGCTTCTCGATTTCCCAAACGTCACGAACCTCGTGCAGGAGTTTCTCGAAGCCGAATTCCCGCTCGACTTCTTTGGTTTTTGGGTTCAGTGTAACGTATCGGGCCTGTCGAACGGGGCCGATCCCGACGTCGCCGATTTTTCCCATCTCGCTATTGGGATCGATGGCGTTGCCGTCGGCGGTGGATTTGATGGCCTTGGCGGCCCGGTCGGTATCGATGTCGGGTGTCTTGCCGGTTCGGATGTAGAGTGTGTAAAGACCCAGCACGATCCCCAGCGAAACAAAGCCAATCAAAAACTTCCGCATCTCAATTGCCTTATTTTTCCGTCACGGCAGATACCGCTCCATCAGTGCCTGCCATCGCCCTGAATTCTTTAGAATATACTCTATCACTTCCCGTACGGCGCCGCGACCGCCGGGATGCGTTGTTACGTAGTCGGCATAGCGCTTGACTTCGGCCACGGCGTTGGCGACGGCGATGCCGAAGCCAGCATACCGTATCACGGGCAGGTCCGTCAAGTCATCTCCGATAAAGGCGGCTTTTTCCGGGGGCAAACCGATTTGCTTAAGTAAGGTTTCAAAGACGGGCAGCTTATGGTGACAATCCTGAAAGACGTGCTCTATCTGCAACTGCTCGGCCCGGCGGGTGGTCGGCTCCGACGCCCGGCCGCTAATCAGCGCGACGTCCAGCCCGGCCCGTTTCCACATCCGAATGCCGTGGCCGTCCAGCGCACTAAAATGTTTGCTTTCACTGCCGTCGGCATGGATCACCAGCGTGCCGTCGGTCAAAACGCCGTCAACGTCCATCACCAGCATTTCTATGTTCGCTAAGTTCACATTTCCCATTTTCGTTTCGTCGTTTTTTATCCCACAACCTTGATGGTCACAATATCTTGCACGTCGATCAGACCGACCGGTTTATCCTCCGCGTCAACAACGGGAAGATCGTCGATTCGGTATTTATGGAAGAGGGCGGTCGCCTCGGCGGCTAAAGCGTCGGCCCGAATTCGTTTGCAGTCGGCTGTCATGACATCTTCGGTTTTAAATTCGAAGGCGTTTCGCCCGTGTTTGGCCATCAGGCGACGAAGATCGGCGTCGGTAATAATGCCCGCCAGTTTCCCGTTTTTGTTAACGACGATCACGGCGCCGTGGCGCTTCACGTCGCCGGTTTTTTCAAACAATTGTTCGATTGTATCGTCCGTTTCGACCAGGGGTAAATCCTCACCCCGTTTGAACAGCATGGATTGCTCGACCGTCATCAGCTTGGCGCCCAGCGATCCGCCGGGATGGAATCGCACGTAGTCTTCCACACTGAAACGGCGGGCTTTCATCACCGTAAAGGCCAATGCATCACCCACGGCCAACATACAGGTCGTGGAGACGCTGGGGGCGATACCGAGCGGGCAGGCTTCATTCATCCGACCCATGCAGAGCACGACGTCGCTATGTTGGCAAAGTGTTGAATCGCTGTCGCCGGTGATGGCGATGAGCCGGATTTGCAACTGCTTAACCAGATTGATCAGCCGGATGACTTCGTCGGTTTCTCCGCCATAGCTCAGAACGATCACGACGTCGGTTTTGCGCAATCGGCCCAGGTCTCCATGTACGGCTTCAGCCGGGTGGAGGAAGTGACTTGGCGTGCCGGTCGAGGCCAAGGTGGCGCTGATCTTTTGTCCGATGATCCCCGCCTTGCCGATACCGCTGACGATACAGGACCCGCTGCAATCATGAATCATCTGACAAGCCCGCGAAAAGGACGCATCGACAATGGGCGTGACTGAAGCGATCGCCTCCGCTTCCGCTTGTATCACTTGTCGGGCATATTCAAGATCGAATTCCACTGATAACCGTCCCTGGTTCTTTGATTCAGAACTATGAATTGAATGGTCTTTCTGAAAAAAGTAGTGGTTGATCGTGACTTCCGGGGTACTGATTGAGAAATTCTTCCAGAGTCTCTTCTGTATTCAGTTTTCTTGCTAGCGCTAAGAGATCCAGCTTTTTCAGTAAGCCCACAGTAATAGGACGCTTTTCGTCCCAAAAAATAAATGCTGAGAAGAAATCTTTTGCAATGTCTGAATTCAAGAGGTCCGCTATGAAAAGTGCTTCTTCCTTGGTTTTACAAGCAACAAAGTAACATGTGTCATCAAGGACGATAGGTTTTTCCCCATAAGGGCCGACTACTTTAAATTCCAATTTTTTATAAAACCCAGAAATTGCGACTTTCCACTTAGAGAAAGAATAGTCACCAACGCCAAATATGGAAAATCGAGGACGATTACGATACACCGAACTCGCACGCTTATCCAGTGCCTGGGCGTGTTTATGTAAGTATTGCCATGTTTTAGGGGCTAATCGGCGAATTTGATTTGTGTTCTCACCGACTATACGTTGAGGGACAAGCATCCAGCGTTTAGGTTGTTGGTTGGAACCATTGGCAATATCTGAACTTTTGAATAAAGGATAGAGAAAATCGCTTTCTAAATCGACAAGTTCTCCGTAACCATTTTTGTAACCTTCAAGTTCTTTTTTTAATTCCATAACTTTAGTGCAATCGTGTTTAATGCCAGATCTCCATTTGTAGCGTTCTTTTCCCCCGAGGTGTTTCCATCGTTCATAACAGGCGATGTTTGCCACAAGGCGTCCCTCTCGATATCCGAAAGTTGTAGTCGGAATAGAATGGTTGAGGTTATCATAAACAAGGCAGTCTGTATGTTCATTAGATTGACCCGTCGATACAACGAGAAGACATGCGTCAACAGCGGCTTCAAAGTATCTGAATGTGTCGATTTGATAAATCTTAATTGTTTTCAGTTGTTGTTCGTTCTTCCAGGCATCGTAAAGGACTTTTCTTGCAACTGTAGTTTTGCAGAGCATCGCTAATGTTGCTTGTCTGTCATTAATCCATTCGAGTGCTTGATGCAACATCCATTCTGAGATGTCAAAATTGCTATTTCCTGTGATGGCATCAATACCACGAAGATTTTGGAAATTGGATTTATCAGGAAGATTGCAACTTCCAATACGCCCAAGCTCAGTATTTGTAACCCAGGGAGGATTTCCTATCAAAAGGAGAGGGTCTGGCAAACGTCTGAGTACAGAGTCCCAATCCATACTGAAAAAGTCTTTATCTATGATATTGATATTTATTGATCCGTCAGTATAAGTATGTTTTTGGAGAAAAGAACGGGCAACTTGAATATACTCACTATTAATATCAATCCCAAAAATATTACGGACACAAGGAAAAAACTCAAGGGCTGCTTCGATAAAGCTTCCCTTCCCACAGGTCGGCTCAAGAACACTGGCGGGTTCCAAACCAAGCTGATATAAAATGGAACAGACCTTACGAGCAAGTTCGATAGGCGTTTGGAAATCTCCGAATTCCGCTTTTCTTATAGTCTTTTTTCTACGTACCATGGTTTTATCGGATCCTCTGGATTCCATCCACTTTGCCGGCCTCCTTAATTACTCTATTGTATTGTAGTCGCCACTGAAGTGCATTAGATATAGTCAAATATCCGATCTTCGGGGGATTTTCTATAATTTCTTCAGCAATTTGAAGTGCCTGGATTTCCTCGACGGGAAGCAGATGATCTTGCATAAAAGCTACTATGTCATCTTTATTCCCGTTGTTCTCAATAATGTTAAGGATCCCAGTTGTGATTTGGTAATCTGCTGTTTTATCTGCTTCTATATAAATATTATGTAGGATATTTAACTTTGCAGTACGGGTTTGTTGTTCGTCTGTTTTTTCGTAAACAAAAAGCAGGAGTGAATAACCTAGGCCAAATATCTTTTGTCTCGCATTTTTAAATGGACAAGACGATTGGGGTTGTTTAATGCTTGTCACTTTTATATCCACGCCAAGTTTCGGGAAATCAATTCCTTTGGCAGAACTACCTTCCTCATAATTATATTTTTCATGAAGATATGATTGAAACTTATGCTCCAGATAGGTTCCAACAGCTTTTCCGTCTGTAACACCGAACAACGATGGTTCTGCATGGGCAGATTCAGCCTCGATAAAAATACTTGCTTCTTTACAAAGGAGTTCGACGGTCAATTCCTTTTTCATAAGTGTAATCCACAACTCATTAGGAATTCTTCCATTCCCTTTTCATTTGATATATTAAGGTGTCCTAAAAAAATTACAATTTCACAGCGCTGCCGCGGTCGTTATAGCAAACCATATCGTGTTTTTCTCCGCAATATTCGGGGGCTGAGTGAATGATGACCCGCTTGTCGCTAAGTTGCTCGATTTGTGCCAGCGCGGCCCGCTTGATATTCTGAAGATAGTCCGCCACCTCCGGTGAGACGAACAGCTCAATGCGTTTGATCTGGTCCTTCGAGGCCGAAAGATTCAACTGGCGAATAATCTCGATGGCCATGGATTCGTGACTCTTCACGAATCCCGTGCCGCCGCAGTTCGGACACGCCAGATAGGTGCTGGATTGCAGCGACGGTCGCATCCGTTGACGCGTCATTTCCACGACGCCGAACCGACTGATGCCCAGGACTCTCGAACGTGCCCGGTCGGTCCTGATGGCCATGCGGAAGGCTTTTTCCACGCCCTTGCGATGGTTGGCGTCGCGCATGTCGATAAAGTCGCAAATAATCAGTCCTCCGAGGTCCCGCAATCGGAGCTGGCGTGCGATTTCCACCGCGGCTTCGACGTTACTCTCGTAAGCCGTTTGCTCGGCGTTTTTCTGCTTGCGATATCGACCGCTGTTGACGTCGATCGAGACCAGCGCTTCGGTCTGCTCGATGATAATCGAGCCGCCGGACTTGAGTTGAACCTTGCGGGACTGGACCTTGGCGATTTCCTCCTCGATCCGGTATTTGTGAAAGAGCGGTACTTTGCCGTCGTAATACGTAATTTTTTTCTTCACCCGCGGCGTGGCGATGGAGAAGAAGTCCCTGATCTTGCGAACGACATTTTCCGAATCGCAGACGATCTTGCTAATTATGCTCGTGAAGACATCCCGCAGTGCCCGGATAACGAGATCCGATTCCTGATAAAGCTCCCCGGGTGCACCTTCGGTTTCGATCCGTTTTTCGATCGCTCGCCACAAGCGTTTCAGGTATCTCAAATCGTTTTGAATATCCCTTTTCGAGCATCCCTCACCGGCCGTCCTGATGATAAAGCCGCGTCCTTTGGGCGGATCGCTTTCCTCAAGAATCTGCCGCAGCCGTTTGCGTTCGTCCTCATCCTCGATTTTATGCGAAACGCCGTTTTTGCGCATCCAGGGCATCATCACCAGATACTTGCCCGGCAGGGCGATATACGTGCTGAGTGTGGCGCCTTTGGTCTTCAGGCCGTCCTTCGTAACCTGGACGACGATTTCGTGCCCTTTGCGAAGACATTCCTGGATAGGAGGACGTTCTTTTAACGCCTTTCTTCGGCCGATACTCTCGATATGGCCCCCACCGCGTGCGTGTGAGAAATAGCGAGGGTGGAGGTCGCTAATATGAAGAAAACCATTTTTACCCACACCGTAGTCGATGAACGCCGCCTGGATGCCGGACTCGATATTCACCACCCGTCCCTTATAAATATTGCCGACGTGGCTGCCCAGGCTTGCTCTTTCCACGTAAAGCTCCTCAAGCGAGCCGTTCTCGACGACCGCCACCCGGCACTCTTCGCTTTCGGCTACATTGATGAGCATCTCTCTTGACATATTTTTATCCTTATTTGCATGAATTCTTCTCCTTTAACCGCTCTACTATTTCAGTGTCTCGCCCTATATCTATTCGTTTATATTCAATGGTCAATTCCTTTGCCACTGTACGTTCGTACGTCGAATCGGCCCTGAGAGTGTTTTTTCATCCAGTTCCAGCAATTCCAAGATTTCGTTTATACGTACCGATCCGGCCGGACTGATCCTGCAATCTACCATTATATTTCGGTTATCGAGTTTAATCGATTTCAAAAAAACTCGCACATCGACATTCTTAATTCGAAATCCTTTGGCGTCCATTCGCCGACGGACCTGAAGGCTTTCGCTCGCCATCAGCCGTTCGACCGTCGTTTGCATTTTTTTGTCGAGATATTGGGGATTTATCGGAAGTAGATACGTTGCCGAACGGGGTTGAAAAGAGACGCCCGACGTGGCGGTATCCACCGAAAGCAGTTCACAGCCTTCGGGCAATTGGGCGGCGAGTTCTGAGTGGATTCGTGCTTTATCCACCTCGTCGATGACGTGCAGGCAAAGCAATTCATCGTCCGATTCGACGCCGACGGGTCTCGGCAACGGCAGGGAGAGCTTCGGACGGGGATTGAAACCTTCGCTATGTCGGACGCGGATGCCCGCTCGAACGCACGCCCGCTGGAAGACCCTGAGCATCTCCGCATGCGAAAGAAATCTCAGAGACCCTCCGATCTTAAATCTGACCAGGAGTAGTATGGCTTTATTCACTGACGTTATACGTATGTCTCCTTATAACAATCACTTACCCAAGCGAGCATTATGCTCATATTAGCATTGGAAACAAGCA
Organism: Sedimentisphaerales bacterium; assembly: GCA_016934255.1. GTDB lineage: Bacteria > Planctomycetota > Phycisphaerae > Sedimentisphaerales > Anaerobacaceae > JAFGTG01. The sequence goes on along the minus strand of JAFGTG010000053.1, from coordinate 959 downwards.
TTTTCTAACAAAATACCAACTTTCACGTCTAATCCGAAGGTCCGGCCCGTTCCAAATTGATATGTCGGAGTCGTTTTTTTCTTTAACAACGACGGGATAGTATCGTATAGAGTAAAAACAGAAATGGAGTGTTCGATATGACCGAAGGGGCTTTACTTTGCGTGCTGACGTTTATTGCAGCCGGGATCGGCACGGCCACAGGTTTCGGAACCTCCACGGTAATGATCCCCGTTATGACCGTTTTCGTGCCGCTGCCCGTCGCTTTACTGTTCGTCGGAATCATCCATTTGTTCGGCGATATCTGGAAAGTACTGCTGTTCAAAGGGGGATTTGATTGGAAGCTGGTTCTGGGTTTCGGTCTTTCCGGCATCGTCGCCAGTTATCTCGGCGCCAGGCTTTCCTTTATGGCGGGGGATTGGCCGCTCAAAAGGATTCTGGGCGCATTTTTACTCGCCTATGTGGGATTTCTATTTTTCCAAAGGCAGTGGGCGTTACCCAAAAACTCAGGCACCGCCGTTTGCGGCGGCGCCCTGTCCGGATTGTGTGCCGGCTTCTTCGGCGTCGGCGGGACCGTGCGGGGGGCGTTTCTGACGGCGTTCAATTTACCCAAGGATGTGTACATTTTTACGTCGGGATTGATTGCTTTGTTTATTGACATCACTCGTATCGCGGAGTATATCCGGGGGGGAACGCGGCTGGAATCGAGTTTTTTCTACGCTTTGATTCTTTGCATTCCCATCTCATTTTTAGCCGCTTTCGTAACGAAGAAGTTTTTGGATAAGCTGCCCCAGAGATTCTTCCGGATTTTTGTGGGTGTCTTTCTTGCCCTGGTGGCGATCAAACTGCTCGTGTGGTCGTGACAAATTGATACCATACAATAACCAATTATTTTCAGAAAATCGAAAAGAGATTTTCTGAAATAATATATGCCTAACCTTCAATTTTTCAGAACTCTTTTT
>JAFGTG010000052.1 GCA_016934255.1 Sedimentisphaerales bacterium | reverse complement strand
GAGAGGACCACGGCCTCCACGAGAAATTGCATCATCACCTCGCGTTCGAGGGCCCCGATGGCCAGCCGGATACCGATCTCCCGCGTCCGCTCGGTGACCGAGACCAGCATGATGTTCATAATACCGATCCCGCCGACCAAAAGACTCACGGCGCCCACCATACCCAGCAGCGCGGTGAGCACCTGGGTCGTGGACGTCAGCATCTCAGCAATCTCTTTCATGTCCATCACGCTGAAATTATCGTCTTCGCTCGGTGAGATATGCCGGCGTTGACGCATCAAACGTTCGATTTCACCTTTCACTTTCTCCGTCGAGGCGCCTTGTCGAGCGGAGACTTGAATGACCGAAATGTCTTTGTTGCCCGTAATACGTCGTTGAACGGTCCGCAACGGCAGGAGGATGAAATCGTCCTGATCCATGCCCATCGTGGATTGCCCCTTGGATTTCACCAGGCCGATCACCTGGCATGAGATGCTCCCTATGCGGATATACGTCCCGATGGGATCTTGGCCGCCGAAAAGCTCCTTGCGCAGGGTCGCCCCGATAATGCAAACGGCTTTACCCGCTCGCAGCTCGCTTTGCTCGAATTGCCGCCCGCTTTCCAGCGTCCAGTTCCGCACCTGGAAGATGTCATTCGTGCTCCCGGTGACGGTCGTGGACCAGTTTTCATTGCCAAATACGGCCGTGGCGGTCTGGCCTGAAGAAGGCGCCACGGCAACGACGGAGCTAATCTCCCGGGCGATGGCCTCGGCGTCGTCGAGGTCGAACGGCGGCGCAGTCGCCTGGCCGGGCCCCATTCGTTTGCCGGGACTGACCATGAGCATGTTATTGCCCAAGCTCTGAATCTGCTCGGTCACCTGAACCGTTGAACCGTTGCCGATGGTGACTAATGTAATCACCGCGCCGACGCCGATGACGATGCCTAAGATCGTGAGCGACGAACGCATGACGTTGCGCCGGATGTCCCGAATGGCGAGTAAAATGGTGTTCCCGAGCATTACGCAGCCTTTCCGTTTTCCTTGTCCGATTCCACCAAACCATCGACGAAATGAACGGTGCGTTTGGCGTAAACCGCCATGTCCGGCTCGTGGGTGACCATGACGATGGTTATGCCCTGATCGCGGTTGAGCGAGGTCAGAAGTTCCATGATCTCCCTGCTGCACGCCGTGTCTAAATTGCCCGTCGGCTCGTCTGCGAATAAGACGGTCGGCTCCGTCGCAATCGCGCGGGCGATGGCCACTCGTTGTTGCTGACCTCCTGAAAGCTCGCTGGGCGTATGCGATTCCCAACCGCTCAGAGCGACTCTTTTGAGGGCCTCAAGCGCGTGCGCCCGTCGTTCACCGACGGGGACGCCTCGATAAATCATCGGCAGCTCGACGTTCTCCAACGCAGAGGTCCGATTCAGCAGGTTGTACCCTTGAAAGACGAAACCCAGGTAATAACGGCGCAGCAGCGCGCGTTGATCGCGGGTTAAACCGCTGATTTCAACCTCTCTAAAGCGATAGGAACCCGACGTCGGAGAATCCAGGCAACCAAGGATATTGAGACAGGTGGATTTTCCGGAACCGCTCGGTCCCATGACCGCAACGAAATCTCCCTGCTCGATACGAAAGTCAATGCCGCGCAACGCATGCACGGCCGCTTGGCCCATGCCATACGTTTTCGTTATGCCGGTTAGTTCGATAATAGGCCGGCTGTGTGTTTGGCTACAATCGCGTTCGTTCATTGGTTCGTATCCATCGTATCGACGATGACCGCCATTCCGGGGTTGATGTCGCCTTCGACCACCTCCGTAGAGGTTCCGTCGGTGGAGTCGATCGAAATAGGAACGGCGACGGGCTGTCCGTCTTGCAATACCCATACGCGCTGCTGCGTTTTATCCGTGTTAATTTCTTCACGTTGTTTGGACTGATGGGGCGGATGCGGCATTATTTTACTCAGAAGGTTGCCGTCGGATTCGACCTGTTCCTCTTGCACGGGTGGAGTAAATCTTAACGCCCCGTTGGGAACTAAAATGGCGTTTTCGACCTTCTTGACGGTGATGTCCGCGGTGGCCGTCATTCCAGGCCTGAGAGATAAGTCCGAATTATCCACCTTCAACACCGTTTCATACGTGACCACGCCGTCCACGGTCTGGGAGCCGTAACGGATCTGGATGATCTGGGCTTCGAACCTGCGGTTGGGATAGGCATCAACCGTGAACACGGCTTGCTGGCCTTCCCGGACCTGGCCGATATCGGCCTCATCGACATCCACGTGCAGTTCCATCTGGGTCAGGTCCTCGGCCAGGCTGAAAAGCACCGGGGCTTGAAAGGCCGCGGCGACGGTTTGTCCCGGCTCCACGTCGCGGGTCAGGACAACACCGTCGATGGGCGAGCGGATGTCTGCTTTGTATAAATCCGTCTCGAAGGTATCAAGCGTCGCTTTCGCCTGGGAGACCGCCGCGACGGCGCTGGCCTCATCGGCCTTGGCTCGCTCGAACGCTGCTTCCGCTGCATCAAGATCCAGTTGGGATGGAACTTTATTATTACTTAGCTCGCGGACTTTCTGAAGTTGGAGGAGCTTGTTGCGGGTTTCGTTCACCGTGGCCTTGGCCTGCAAGACCTTTGCTTCCGCCGCCTTCAGGGCGGCTTTGGACTGGGTGACTTCCGCCTGAAGCTTCGATATGTCCAGCCGGGCCAGTATCTGATCGACCTTCACCTTGTCGTTGTAATCCACTTCGACGCTTTTAACGATCCCGGATAATTCGCTGCCGACCTCCACCTCGTTGGTGGGTTCCAGGGTGCCCGTGGCTGAGACGATGATCGTCAGATCGCCGCGACGGACCTCCTCTGTTTTAAATTGGACCGAATTGGGCTTGTGCGTTCGCCCTCGGATTCCCAAAATCAAAGCCGTCGCCGCTATAAGAATGACGATGAGCCATCGTTTAAGTCGCCGCCGGCGAACGGTATGCTGACCGAGTCCCAACGTTTGAGCGATATCTGAATTGGCAATTTTTTCTTTTTTCATGTTTTCTTCTCGTTTTCTGTATTCTCGAGCTTTTCGTCGAAAGCTAAAGAGGACCAGCCCCCACCCAGGGCTTTATAGAGCCGTATTAGGTTGGACGTCACCGTCCCGTCACTTTGCGCCAACTGGTCCTGGAAGGAGAGGAGGGATCGCTGTGCATCGAGCACGTTGCTGAAATCCGTTCGTCCGGCCTGATAGTTATATACCGCTAACTCGACCGCTCGCTCGGCGGCTTTCGTCGCTTCGCGAAGGCTCTCCCGTCGTACTTGCTCTTCGGCATACGAAACCAGGGCGTTTTCCACTTCCTCGAGCGCTCCGAGGACCGCTGTCTCGTATTGGAACAGTGCCTGCTCTTGCAATGCTGACTGGACTTCTATATTTTGTCGAATCGTCCCGGCGTCGAAGGCCCGCCAGGTGACGGATGGTCCGCCGCTGAGGGTCCAGTCGCCGAGGGATGAAAAGTTGCGTAACCAGGTATCGAATGAAAGCGCGTCGATACCGATTGAGCCGCTTAAGCTGAACCGGGGATAGAGGTCCGCCGTCGCGACGCCGATCCTGGCCGTCTGTGCGGCTAACTCGCGTTCGGCTTGTCGCACGTCCGGCCGGCGCCGCAAGACATCCGCCGGCACACCCACCACAACCTTCGCGGGTGTCACCGGTATCGGCTCTTGTTTTGTTAGTTCCTCATGAATCGCGCCCGGCTGTTCCCCGAGGAGGACGGCAATGCGATTCATCGTCTCTTCCAGTCCTGCACGCAACAACGGTATTTCTGAACGAGTGCTTTCAAGATTGTAACGAGCCTGTTGCACCGCCAGTTCATCACTCAATCCCGCTTGTGACATCCAGTCGGTCAATTGGTTCGTTTCCGTTTGCGCTTGTAGGTTCGCCTGCGCCGCCGCCAGTCGGGCTTGATACGTTCGCAACTCAACGTAGTTCAGGGCCACTTCGGCTACCAGCGAAACGAGCACGTCCCGCAAATTTTCCTGGACGGCCTGCAAATCCGCATCCGCCGCTTCGACGGAACGACGAACGCCGCCGAAAATATCCAGCTCCCAGGACGAATCGAACGCCGCCGAAAAAAGCTGGGTGGTCTTACCCGTTCCCATATCTTCGCTGCTCCGTGTCCAGGTATCGGATCCTCGAATGTCCAGTAAGGGAAACAGATCAGCCCGGGCGATACGCCGCTCCGCTCGCGACTGGCGAATTCGCGAGCGGGCTTGCTTTAGGTCGAGATTGCTGGCAACCGCCCGGTCAATCAGCTCGGAAAGTTTCGGATCGTTCAGCGTCGTCCACCAGGCGGTTATTGATTGAGGATCCGGTTGATCCGAAGTTAAACCGCCCTCGAGTTCCGAATGCCACGTGTGCGAGACAAAACTCTCGGGCGGAGAATAATCAGGACCCACCGGAGTACATCCGGTGGGAACCAGGCTCACAAATGAAAGAAGGAGGAGCCGGGATAAAGGTCGAATAAAATGTGTTTGGCATAACGCTTTCATAACTCATTCCTGTTGGCGGTCGTTATCCGCTTGACGTTTCATCTCAAATCGTTCGCGAACGGCGCGGATTCCGGCCAGACTAAACAGAGTAATGTGATCGGCGATCATCTTGACGTCGATTGTATTAGTCAGCAGATCGTCCTCACCCGGCATATCGGGCGCCATCTTGGCGTGTCGCCTTCGCACCATCGAACCGAAACACTGACTCAAGACGCTCATCTGGCAAAATTGCACATCCATATCGCTCGCAGATTCACCCAATAATTCTTGAATAACGACGCTGACCTTATCATCCAGCGGTTTAACGCACTTCCGAATCGTTTCCGTGAGCAGCCCCGTCGGATTCGCCATTTCCTTGTGCGTGATCTCAAGATCGCTGGTCTCCGGATCGCCGACACGTTGCATGAAGGCCAGAATCCTGCCGCGGAGCCTTTCCTCCACCGGTGCATCGGGAGACACCCCTCCGTCGGGGGGGTGTTTACGAACCGATCTTTCGAACACATACTTCCAGGCCTCGACGTACAGGTTGTCTTTACTACCGAAATGATAATTCACCGCGGCGGTATTGGCCCCGGCGCGTTTACAGATATCCGCATTGGTCGTTTCCCAGAATCCCTTCTTCGCGAAAACCTCGGCAGCCGCTTCCAGCAGGCGTTGCCGTGTTTCCTGACCATCTGTTCTTTGTTTCTTCATAACAGCTTCCTTCTAATGACCCATAGTTATATACTATAGTTTAATTACGTAATTTAATTTGCCAATAGGTTTTTTGTGAAAAACTTTTCCGTGGCCCGGTTATGAGGATGTTAATATTTATTTAAATGTAGTATCAGTAATGATATACAGTATTTTCGAAAAGGAGGATGGGAATGTAAAATTTTAATTTATGATATTTAAAAAACAATGTCAAATAAGCCATGGTCGAAATGGTTTTCATGTTTTTTTCGGTTCTTCCGAATAATGATTAGGTTGATAGGCGAACCCGAAGACCGAGAAAAATCGTTCGAGGCCCCAAAGGTCCAAATTACCTCCATGATTGCCCTCCTTTGGCCCTTTGCCCAAACGATTTTTCTCTTGGTTCAATCCTAAAGATCCGATGTGTTGGGTATCAGATCGATAACGAAAGTCCCTTGAGCTTCGAGATCAGCGATTATTGGGCGGTATTTGTTCACAAAGAAGCCGCGGCTCACAGGAAAAAGGTCTATCTATGCGATAGCCGCCGCTTTCGCTCACCGAGTCCCTATGTGACGGAGGAATTTTGCGGCTGGAAGAATCCCGATGTCCATCGCCCGGCATCATCGGAACAAAGGAAACTGGGGGCTGGGTCTGGAATCCCTGGGACTGGCGGACATCAAGAGAATGCGCATGCTGACGGACGCGATGAACGCTTTTACGATGGTATCCGACAGCAGTTTGCTTACTGACCGTGCAGAGAACGCAACCTGCAAGGATATCATTACGCCCGGCCGGCCCGGATACGACGTCTGGATGAGGCAGCTCGATCTAATTGCCCATGGACTGCAGGAGCTTGAAGATGAGGGCGTGGTCGTCTTGTTCCGGCCGTTCCATGAGATGAATGGGAAATGGTTCTGGTGGGGATCGTCGAATGCGCCGGAGGACTTTGTCGCTCTCTGGCGTAACATGTTGGATTTAATGACGACGACGAAAGGACTCGATAATTTGCTTTGGGTATATTCCCCGGGAGCGTCGTCGGGCCACTACCTGGATTTCTATCCGGGCGATTCCTATGTCGATATGGTAAGCCTCGATAGCTATAGTCGAACGCTTCCCGAAATTCAGGATCGCGGGTATAAGGAACTTATCGCATTGGAAAAACCTTTCGGCCTAACGGAATTCGGACCTGATAAGCTATCGAATTGGGATGCCAATCCACGCAGGGACTATGACTTCGAAGCTTGTATTGAGGGCGTCGTAAAACATTTACCTTTATGCACCTTCTTCAATGTGTGGCACCAGTATTACGGTCTTCACTTTCAGAAAAACGCGAAGGAATGCCTGGACCATCCGTGGGTCGTCAATCGCAAGGACCTGCCGTCTTTCGGACGATAGGTAAGGGTTTTATTGAGCTTTCTTAATCGTTGCGATAACCTGTTTGGCTCGTGGATGCAATTCACTCAGCGTCGCATCGCCCAGTACTTTCTCCGCTCCGGCAAACGCAGTAGTAGGATTCGTTTTCGCGAGCTTTTCCGCTAAAGCAATCACCGCCAGTGATGCTTCGGTCTTGATTGTGGATCGCTCCATCGCTTCAAGTGCCATCTGCAGGGTTTCCGGATGTGCGATTTCGGCCAGTGTCGAAAGAATGAGCTTTTCCTCTGAGACGCTGGCGGCTTCACTCATTGCTTGCCGGCAGAGGTTTGTTGCGTTTTCCGCAGGGAGATCTGTTGTTTTGCACAGCCGACTACAACCGCGAAGTGCAAGCATGCGATGCGCCTTATTCTTCGTTGTCTTAAAGATGTCTAACAGTATCGAGGCCGCGGCGGCTTGCGGATAATCGGCCAGCAGGCGCACCGCGCAATCTTGTACCTTGGTATTTCGATCCTTGGATGCGCCTTGCAAATTGTTCAACGTCTCCTCACCCGGCGCCGCGACCAAAACCGGCATTAAACGGCATCGCTCGATAGCGGAATCGATCTTCTCAAGACGTCCCAGGGTTAATTCCCTGACATAGTTTTCAAGCCCGTCTCTCCGCGTAATCGCGATGATCGCACGAACGGATTCTTCGGCGATTGTGTCGTCGGAAGTTTTCAGTACGACATCCATAAGATTCGGAATGCTTTGACGATGACCCAGCGTGCCCAATGCCCGAAGCGCCGCCTTGGCGACATCCGGATTCTTATCATCCGCATAGCTACTTAATATGCTCACGGCTGGCCGATAGCGACGGTCGCTAATTACACGAATCAAAAGACATTGGGTCGGCGCATCGGCCTTGTCCAGCGCCTCAACGATGACGCGATCCACACCGTCTGCGGACATTCGGCGCAGGCAGGCAAGCATCGTATCAATTTCCTCTTCGGCTGGATTCTGCTTCAAAGCATTACAAAGCACAGAGGCAAAAGAGGCATCGCCGATATCGGCCAGCACATTGTAAGCGGCGATTCTCACATCAAAACTTTGAGTAGTCGCGGCCTTCGTAATCGCCTCTTTCACCAATGGATCGTCTCGCCGACCGAGAGCCTCTACGAGCAGAACTTGTGTGTTGCTATCAGCTGTCTCGATGGCTGAAATAAGTGTTCGAGTGACAGTCGGACCTTCGAGCAGATGGCTGTTGGCAATGCCCGCCGCGTGAAGTATTGGATTGTCCTGATCGAGGGAGGCGTTCAATAATTGAATCGTATCGGCGTGGCCCGTATTCAGAGCCGATACCAATGCCGACCGGCGCACGAATAGAGGTTCGGATGCATCGAAGAGCGTTTGATAGATTGCTATCGCATCGCCCGTACGATTGTGACGAGCATAATACTCGGCGCCTCTTAACCATGCACGTGTAAGAACGACGCGCATCTTCCCGGTAGCGGTCGCCCGCGTTTTCGCAATGGCGTCGATTCCCTTATCCGTGCCGATGGTTCCGAGTGAAATCGCGGCGGCCTCGGCAATGTCGGTGTTCTGGGATTTAAGCAAATTGATGAGCTGATCGACACAGGCGGTGTCTTTTCTATCACCAAGAATGTTGATAATACGAATCTTTGTCTGGTTGTCCACACGCTTGAGGGCCTCTCGCAACACCCGGCTTGCACTATCCGAAGGGTGCGTGCGAAGCGCATAACAGGCCATCTCGGCGGTGTCTTGGTCTAAAAGCATTTTCTCCAGAATCGGAACGGACGCATCGGTGGCGATGATCCAAAGCTGGTGGCAAATGTACTGCTTGGCGCGAACTGTCGCATCGGATTCGAGCAGGGCGATCATGTGTCGTTCGGTCGCAGCGCGAAGATCAGGTTTATCCTGGACGAATCGGATGATATTCTCGATAGTATAAATCGGTGTGGGGTCGTCGGCGTAGTCATATGTCCGAAACTGCTTGATGACGTCTTCGATTTCATCGGCAGTGGAAGATTTAGATAACGCCGGGGACGCGACACAAACGCATAGGAAAACGATCACAAGTGTATGTTGAATTCGATGTGTATTTTTCATTTTTCGTCCTTATCGAGAGCTTTTATTGAACTTTTGCAAAATTGAATTTAGGCATATATTATTTCAGAAAATCGGTTTCATGATTTTCTGAAAATAATGGGCGATCAGATCATAACATGTTATCCAGTTCGACATTACACATCGGTTTTAGAAAGAAAAAATCAAGAGACAAGATTTTTTCTTTCCAAAAGTATGCCTAACTTCAATTTTGCAAAACTCCTACTTATAATTACAAACGCCACGGCGGGCGCATCGAACGCGATATCATCCGGTTGGCGTCCGCGTCGTCGAACCGTTCGGTTTTGGGATCCCAGTTTAGTTCTTTACCCAGCCGCAAACAGATATTGGCGATATGTCCGATGGTCGTGGCGCGATGCGATTTTTCGGGAGAGCAAATGGTTTCCTGGCGGGTTCGGATACACCGTAAAAAGTTCTCAATATGTCCGCCCGGATTGGCCCAGCTTTTGGCCGAGATGCCCCTGAGCTTTAAAATACTCTTGGGTTCGGCGGTCACGACGTTGGTTTCGTCATCGACCTGAATCCAGCCCTCGTCGCCGACAAACCGGATGAAACGATCGACAAACTGATTGCGGCACAGAAGGATCAGTTTTCGACCGTCGGCGTAGGTGCATGTCACCTCCGCGATCTTGGGGACGTCGTAAAAGTTGCCGGGCAGGAATTCGGCTGTCCCTTTGTAATGCACCGGTCCGGTGTCATCGGTGTCCAGTCCCCACTGGGCGATGTCGGTGTAATGACACCCCATACCGATCATCGAGCCGCCGCCGGTGTCCCAGAAGTAGTTCCAGCCGTAGAATCGCGCCGGCACGAAGGGATGCCAGGGCGTGGGACCGAGCCACATATCGTAATTGACGCCGTCCGGCACGGGGGCCGGGCCCTGAGGCTTGATAATGGGATTTTCCCAGTTCTGCGCGATAACCGTGTGGACCTTACCGATCAAGCCGCTCTGGGCGATTTCGGTTTGGAAGCGATACGAATCGACGCTCCGTCGCTGGTGGCCGCACTGATACACCGTGCCGAACCGTTTCATGGTCTCTACGACGGCCCGGCTTTCTTCGATGGTCATCGACATGGGCTTTTCGGAATAGATGTCCTTACCCGCCTGCGCCGCTATAATTGACGCCGTTGAATGCCAGCGGTCGCCGGTGGCGATATAGACGGCATCGATATCGTCTCTGGCCAATAGTTCGCGAAAGTCTTCATAGGCCGTGCAATCCTTGTTGCCGTAGAAGTCATCCACCTGCTTCTTGCCCGCGAGCAGACGATCGCGTCTCACGTCGCTGACCGCCACAAACTGCACTTCCTTGTACGGCAAAAAGTGCGGCATAACCCGGCTGCACCGTCCGCCATGACCGATCGTTGCGAGCACAAGCCGTTCGGAAGCCGCCACCAATCCGCTTTTGCCGAGGGCCGTACCATAAACGTAGAAGGGCACCGCCGCCGACCCAATCGCGCGTTTGACAAACGCCCTGCGAGAAATCTTCGTATTCATCGTATAAACCTTTTCATAACTTTCTTCTTTGCCATTTGAAAATGCCTCTTTCTATAAGGGCGATAAGTCCTCGCCGTCCGGCGCACAATAGCGCCAGGAATCTTCTCGATGGACGGTCTTGACCTGGCCGTCCAGGAATACGGCGTTCACCACACCGTCCTCCATGTCCCCCTGTCGGGCCAGGTGAAACGTGCCGAAACTGTCCCACTGCTCATAAACACAGCACGCGGTGTCGTTGAAGGCATACTTGTTGTAGGGCGAGGTAATCCAGAGGTTTTCTTCGCCGAAGAAGAAAATCTCGGAGTG
>JAFGTG010000529.1 GCA_016934255.1 Sedimentisphaerales bacterium | reverse complement strand
GGAAATTGCAAGAGGGCGACGTGTGAAACGTTTTGTGTCGCTCCCAGTATGCCGTACAATTGTTTCAGCTCAGGAAAGCCCCGCTCGGGCATGGTTCGCGTGGCGTCATCCGCCGAGATCAGGAGTAAAGGGTTCGGTGCATGCAGCGCCGTGATTTCGAGGTTGTACGTGCCGATGCGAAATCCGCTGATATTCTCGCACGTGCAGCCCCCCTGTCGTGTCGTAGAAACAATCACAACCGGCACAGAAACAAGCGGTCTATCGTCCACGGCGCACAACATAAACGTTTGAGTTCCACCTCCACTCCCACCTGTCACGGCGATCCGCTCGGAATCAACATCCGGCAGACTAATAAGAAAATCCAGAGCGCGTATGGAATTGTATGTATGGAGTCCCATAGGGTTGTGAAGGTGTAGTTCGGCAGAAGCGCTGTAAAAACCCTGGGCGGGAGGTTCCTTGAACTTCACGCGCAACTGAGAAAACCGATGCGCTACGTCAAGAGGTATCTGGACGCTGTCGCCGTAGCCGATCATATCGTAATGAAATACCACACAGCCCATGCGCGCCAGTTGCACACATCGCGATTGCATGAAGCTGCGTCCGCCGTCCTCGAAACGTTCGGCCCCTTGGGCAATCTTCCGGCGAACCGTCTCGATTCCCTCATCCTGGAATCTTCCACCCGGAAAATGCCCGTGAGGACTCAGGACAGCCGGGCGCCTTCCCATTTTGTCCTTCGGACGATAAAGATTTCCGGTGACGTAAAAACCCGGTACGGACTCGAAGTACACCTTTTCGATGGTATAATCGCCCTGATCGATGAGCCCGTGAATCACGGGATTCATCGGCGTCTTGGTCGGCATGGGCCACAGTCCCAGGGTTACGTTCATGACCTTACGGACGTACTCGGCGCGTTGTTTCCATTGTTCACGTGACTTAGCCGGCACGAATGAAAAGTCGCCCTGTTCTCCTTTTAACGGGCCGAGACGTGTGTCGGCCGGGATTTCACCGGGCGGAAGAACACGCGGCGGCCCCGCTCCCAGGCATAATCCGACGCGTCCCGTATGCAATCCAACGATGATCAGGACGAGCAGCAAGAAGTGGGCAGGATTTCTCCATGCCATCGAATACGTACCGCAAAGATATTTTATATGGGAAGCCATCATGGACAAATATATCGAATTCGACTTAAATATCAAGAAAACAGTCTCTATGACTCAATTTCAGACAGGTGGCAAAATGAACAAGAGAACGTTTACGGAATTTAAAAAGCATCATTTACGTCCACAGATTTCCATTTTTGTTGTTTTGCTCATAATGGGCGCTTCGGTTATCGCAGATGACAGGTTTGAAATGCCGATCTGGTCCGGCACCGCTCCCGGATCGGCCGGGAGCAGGTTAAAAGAAGAGTATCGTGATCGTCCTGTAACAGACGGCACCCAGGTAACACGCGATCGGTCGGTTAGTGGTGTAACGAAGCCAACCCTAACGATCTATTTTCCTTCTCAACAAAAAGCGACTGGCGCCGCGGTTGTGATTTGTCCGGGCGGTGGTTTCAGTCATCTGGCGATTGACAAAGAAGGTCACGACGTGGCGTGCTGGTTGCAATCGCACGGCGTCGCCGGCGTCGTTGTCAAATACCGGCTACCGGATCCCGAGGTTGGATTGTATGTACAAAACGGATCGATACCGGACATGCAGCGTGCGATCCGAATCGTGCGATATAACGCCGGTAAGTGGAAGATTGATCCTTTAAAAATCGGAGTGATGGGTTTCTCAGCGGGTGGATACATGGCCGCCGCTGCCGGGACATTGTTCGATGAAGGCGATCCTGACGCGGATGATCCGATCCGGCGGATCAGTTGCCGGCCTGATTTTATTGTGCCTGTATATCCGTTGATATCGCTTGAACTTCAAGGCAAACGGTCCGCCGGCCTCCTGGAGAGAATGTTGGGGCGAAAGTTAAATAACAAAATCATCAGTGATTATTCCTTAGAGACAAGGGTAACGTCACAGACACCGCCTGCGTTTCTGGTTCATGCGCATGACGACGGCTTGTCGGTCGAGCACAGCATTCGTTTTTATCTCGCTTTACGAAAAGCCGAAGTCCCCGCCGAACTGCATATTTACTCGAAGGGCGGGCACGGTTTCGGCATACGCCAGCGCAGCCGGCCGGTTTCCACTTGGCGTGAACGATGGCTCGAATGGATGAAAGCTGAAGGATTTCTGGTCCAGCCGGAACGTCCCTGAGATCGAATCAAAACGGTGAAACGACATGAAAGGTGTGTTTATGAAAAAAACGGTTGGTTTTCTAATGCTCCAATTGATGGTCGTACAAGGGCAACTTTTCGCCAAGCCTGTGCGAATCGGTCTTGAAGCCATCGTGCCGGAGAATCCCCGAAGTCACTACAACCGCTACGTGAATTGGCGACCGGCGGACGGTGAAACGGTCCGCCTGAATCCTCCACGAATGAGCTGGCCTTATTGGCCGGATTGGCCCAATGATTTTCGCGACGCCTTATACACGTTCACTCTCCAGATTTCGTCACATTCGGATTGCTCGAAGCCTATAGTCAACGTAACCTGCCCCTATAACTTCTACAACATGCTACCCGCTTTGG
>JAFGTG010000528.1 GCA_016934255.1 Sedimentisphaerales bacterium | reverse complement strand
CCTCCAATCACATCCCTGTTTTTGGAGAACATCGGCTTCCCTTGACAGAAAAGATTAAAAATCGTCTGTATTGTTAGCACAGACACCATTTTTCACAACTTATAAGGATTATGGCTGCTCAACGTAAAAGGTTACATCCGGAAGAATGTTTTTTTCAACTTTTATTGTGTTTTAGCCGCTTCGAGAGCAGGCGGTCGAAACCACTTTTGGGTTTTCAGGCATATACGCACCAGCATCAGCATGACCGGCACTTCGATCAGCACGCCGACGACCGTTGCTAAAGCGGCCCCCGAGGAAAGGCCGAACAGCATCGTCGCCGTGGCAATCGCCACCTCGAAATGATTCGACGCCCCGATCATCGCCGACGGGGCCGCGTCGCGGTATTCGAGTTTCAGTATCTTTGCGAGTCCGTAGCCGAGCCAGAAGATGAGATTGGTTTGAATCAACAACGGTACGGCGATCCAGACGATGGTCAGTGGATTCGAGAGGATCACGTCTCCCTTAAATGAAAACAACAGAACTAACGTCACGAGCAACGCCATGATCGTCACGGGCGTCAGAAAATGCAGGAACTTCTCTTTGAACCAGGTTTCGCCTTTGGCTGCGATGATCCATTTCCTCGATAAATAACCGGCCATCAGCGGCAAGGCCACGTATATACCGATAGACAGCACGAGCGCCTGCCAGGGGACCGGCAGCCGGCCGACGCCCAGCAGAAAGCCTCCGAGAGGACCGTAAAGTAACAGCATCGTCAGGGAATTGATCGCCACCATGACGAGTGTGTGGCCGTCATTGCCCTTGGCGAGATAGCCCCAAACGAGAACCATCGCGGTACAGGGAGCAATGCCCAGCAGAATACAGCCGGCCAGATAACTTCGCCAGAGTGGGACTTCGAGCATTTTCCGTCCGCCGGCTTCGACGACTGTCCCGACGCCATAGGCGGCGCCGATGGGAAGATCGAGGCCAAAGGGCATCTTGACCAGATCGACCGCCTCGGGCCCGATTAAAGAATGAAACAATGTGCCAAGAAAAAGCAAAGATATCGCATACATCGTAAATGGCTTCACGGCCCAATTCACAAAAAGCGTCAGTCCGACCGGCCGGATGCTCTTGCCCGCTTTGAGCACCTCGGCAAAGTCGATCTTCACCATGATCGGATACATCATGAAGAACAGACAGACCGCAATCAGTATGGAGATTACCGGCGCCTTATTAACATAAATCGCCAGACCGTCGAGATAGTTCGCAAAGCCTGGCGCCAGCTTGCCAAGGATAATCCCTCCAACAATACAGAGCCCTACCCAGAGGGTGAGATACTTCTCGAAGATACTTAATCCTTTGCCCGGTTTTTGGTCTGAATTGTTATTTTTCATGTTTGATTTCTTCAAGCAACGTATCTATTTGACCGGCGGCGCCTTTTCGCACTTTTTTACCGACGTCAATCGCCTGCTGAATCTCGTCCTCGGCGATTTCCATCTCACGGGCTTTGCCGACGTGGTATTTGATACAGGGATGACAGTTTGCAGAAATAGAAGCCCCGATGGCGATTAATTCCTTTGTTTTTTCGTCAAACAGCTTTTTCTCCTTTCACGAGGATGTCGGGCAATGTCTCGACGAACGCTTTGATCTCGTCTCGCACCCGGCGATAGTAGCCCAAGACTTCTTCTTCCGTCTTGGCTATTTTAGCCAGCGTCGGCGGATCATCGAAACCGACGTGGACGAGCTTTGCTTTACCCGGAAAAATCGGACAGTGTTCGTTCGCGTTATCACAGACAGTCACGACATAATCGAAATAAATATCCTTGATTTGATCGACATGCTTCGAGCGGTGATGCGAGATATCCACTCCCGCTTCCGCCATGACCTGGACGGCGCGTTGGTTCAAACCATGCGTTTCGATCCCCGCTGAGAACGGCTCGATGAGATCGCTTTTTAAATGCCTCACCCAGCCTTCGGCCATCTGGCTGCGGCAGGAGTTTCCCGTACAAAGAAAAAGAATCCGTAATTTTTTTGATCGTTTTTGATTCATTTTTATTTCCGCGCCAGGTGAAGAGCCGCCTCGGCGACGCGCTCGCCAAGCTTTTTGGCCGATTCGATACCGAACTCATCCTTCATAATGTCATCCTTATAAGCGTTCCAGAGCGTGGCGCCCTGATGCGCGCTGGGCTTGCCGCCGACGACCATCACTTCGTGACACAGCATGGCCGTCTGGATTTCCTGGATGACGAGCTCCTGGCCGCCATTGCGGTAGGCTCCGACGGACAGTACACCGACCGGGACATCCGCCAAAAGCAGCTTGGGCTGGCGAAGGACGGCCAACCGCTCCAAAAACGCCTTGCACAGCGCGCTCATCGAGCGGAAATAGCTCGGTGAGCCGATGATTAATCCATCCGGAACCGGATCGTGAAGCTTCGAGAGCACGGATTCGAAGTCATCCTTAACGGGATTTGGAGTCCAGCCTGCGATATTCATGCCGCCGAGATCGAGCAACTCGGTACGGATATTCTCATCTACTTGTTTGGCCGCATCCAGCGCCACTTTGACCGCCGTGGCTGTCGTTTTGCCTTTTCGCGGGCTGCACGAGACACCAACGATCTTCACAGGTTTCTTCTCAGACGCACCCGCAGTGCTTGAAGTGAGTGTCGCAGCGGCTCCCGCTGCAATTGACGTTGCGATAAATTTCCTTCGGTCCATTTTCTTACCTCCCTATTTAACACTGTTATTGATTTATGAATTCAAAGCATCTTAGTTCATATTTTTGATCACGGCGCAGCGTAGATCAGGAACAAACCTCCAAGTAGAACCAGGACGCCACAGACCTTCTTCAGAATGACGGCCCCTTTGGATTTTTCATTCCAGTTCATATAACCCTGGACAAGTTCCGTGCACGTGCCGGCAAAGACAATCACCGCGCAGTGGCCTATTCCATAGGCAAGCAGCAGCACAATACCGTAAAGCAACGCGGTTGACGCCACTTTGAACGTCACGGCCAGCATCGGGGCCATATAGGCAAAAGTACACGGACCCAGCGCGATTCCAAAAACAAGACCCAGGACCAGCGCCGCCAGCAGACCCTTGCGTTTCATTCCCACCTGGCCCGGGCCCGACCACGGCATTGGGATTACGTCGAGCAGATGAAGACCGACAACGAAAAAGATTACGGCCACCAGATAGTTCCCATACCGTCCCACGTCACCCATCATTCTTCCTGCTGCGGCTGTGATGGCCCCGATTATCGCAATCGTGATAAGAATGCCGACGGCGAACAACGTGGAAATAGAGAATGCCCTTCTCGTTGACATCCTGCCCTGCTTGTCGATGAAACCCACAATGAGGGGGATGCTGGCGAGATGGCACGGACTAAGAAGGATGCTCAGGATACCCCACACGAAGGCCGCTGCGATAGCAATAGCCGGTGTACTTTCAACCGCATGCGTTAAAGTCGTAAATAACTTTTCCATAAATGTCACAAGTCTTTGCGTATTAAATCGGCAGTTCTGAGATTGTCATTTGGGCGTGCATTCGCCGATTTTACAGGCTTTCTTGATCTGCTCAGGCGAGAGTTTCATTTTATCCGCCAATGCCTGACTGATGGGAATGAGCCTGCCTGTTTCATACGGATTTTGCTCGATCCATTTCTTCAGGTTGTCTGTATTGACAAAGAACCCCTGGTGAAAACAACCCGCAGAAACCCGAGTGCCGTCAGGCCTCTTATGCTGGCCGAACCACGCGACGGATGTCTTCGGTTCGAGCGAGGCAATTTTACCCTCGAATGTCTTGACGACGATCTCCTGGCGTGTGAGGCGGTCCTTCTCGTGTACCTCGATATCCTTACCGGTCCGGGCGGCGACACCCAATGCACAATGTGAGCAGCAACCCCATGTATGAACACCATCTGCAACGATGACTTTGGCGGCATCTTGAGGATAACATGCCCTTTCACAGAAGCCGCAGCGGTGGGATAGTTCTTTTTCTTGAAGGGCTGCGAGGGCGAGGATATTGCCTCCACTTTCGGTCCGTTCCTTGATCGCGGCTTGCCGGTCTGCAAAAGCTTTGATCCAGGGCTTGCCTGCCGTTTCATCCTGTCCGTAAAGAAACACCGCATCTGTGGCTGGAACGGATTGCTTCGTGTTCCAATCTGTTACTGAAACCTTTTTCTCAAAACCACTCTTATCTTCGGTCAGACATGAATACATGATGAAATAGCAATGAGCAGAGCATAGTCTAACTGGTCCTTTGTCCGTCTGGACCATCACTATGGTTCTCTCATTGATGTCCCGATCACACATGTAACAAACAGTATCCTTGAGTCGTTTGTCCGTTTGCGCCGGGGTGAGCCGCTCGAAAACGGGCAATTCGGAACTGACCAGATCGACGCCGAATTCCTTGCACTTGGCCAGAATATCCTCTTTCGAGAAGAAGCCTTCATGGCGGAAGAGTTCTTTGCCGGAGGCGTCATAGAAAATTTGGGTTGGGATAAGCTTGATGCCATATTCCTTGCCTGCATTAGGATTTTCCCACACATCGATGAATTCCACTTTCAGCCACCCGGCGTATTCTTCTTTGAGTTCCTCCAGAATCGGGGCCATCATCTTGCACGGAATGCATTTGCCTGCCCCAAGGTCCACGAGACGCGGCAGGGCGTTTGATTTTTGAGTATCTTTATTTTGCTTGCTTATGTTGGTCTTTGCTTGAGGAGCAGCACTGGCGGTATTTAGACTCACATCAGTGTTGGTATCTTCCTTGCCCATTTGCTTAACAGCAAACACAACGGCCACTGCGAGTACGAGAACGGCAACGATGACGATTTTTCCAATCTTGTTCATGACCGAAACACCTTCCTTTTTCCACGCTATGACAACATCTTTTTAATAGTACTTACATCTGCGACTTTTCCGGTGATCTTAACCTGTCCATCGATGGCCAGGGCAGGAGTCACCATGACGCCGAACTTCATGATCTCATTAATCTCTGAGACTTTCTCAATCTCGTATTCAATGGCCAGTTCTTTTGCAGCCGCTTCGGCATTTTCCGACAGCTTCTTGCACTTCGGACAACCGGTACCCAAAATCTGTATTTTCTTCATGTTTACATCCTTTAGAAAAACGTTCCGAAGATAATTCCTGAAAGCGTTGCTATTACAATAACAAGCGAAACGAAAACGACGGTTTTTTGCGTTCCCATCACCGAACGGATCACCAGCATATTCGGCAGAGATAAAGCCGGACCCGCCAGTAGCAAGGCTAATGCCGGTCCTTTTCCCATACCTGCTCCCATCAAGCCTTGGAGGATAGGAACTTCAGTCAGCGTCGCAAAGTACATAAACGCACCGGCTATTGCAGCAAACAGATTGGCCCGGATTGAATTGCCTCCCACGGCGGAATTGACCCACTCCGTGGGAATGACGCCTTCGTGTCCCGGTCCCGGCCTTCCTAATAACAGGCCTGCGGTAAAAACGCCCATTAATAACAGGGGAAGCATTTGTTTCGTTAAGCCCCATGATGCCCCAACCCACTCGGACAGTTCCGGCCGAGTGAACCACAACCCAAGCATAATGGCAAAGCCGACCAGAAGCACCGAAACGATGACCCACCGGGACTGGTGGATAAGACTATAGAGGTTGTTCTTTTTGACTTCTTCAACCTGCTGGACCAGTTCGGCGGAGAGTTCGTAGGTCTTGCCGGAAACGTCCTGAATCTTGACGGTGTTCTGATCTTTGCTCAAAAGCGTACCTTCAACGCTAAGCTTGCTTAGCCCTCCCGGACAGCATAAGAACACGGCGCGGACATCCCCGCTGCGCGCCCAGTTCGCAAAGACCAGAATCCCCACCATCACGGCAAAGTACACTGCGTTTTGCCAAAGCTTTCTGTTGACTTCGGGGTGTGGCATGGTCGCTTGTGCGCCGGCTTTCTCTATTTCTTCTTTACGATAAATCAAGTGCATCGCCAGGCCGATGACAATGCTAAAGATGATCGCTCCCACGGCGCGGGCAATACCAATCTCCAGCCCGAGTACGCGTGCTGTCAAAATGATCGCGAGGATGTTGATCGCCGGGCCTGAATAGAGAAAGGTCGAGGCCGGACCCAGTCCCGCGCCCATTTTGTAGATGCCGGCAAACAGCGGCAAAACAGTACAAGAGCAAACCGCCAGGATGCTTCCTGAGATCGATGCGACCGCGTAAGCCAAAACTTTGTTGGCTTGCGCCCCGAGGTATTTCATAACCGATGCTTGGCTGACGAACACCGAGATCGCTCCGGCGATAAAAAAGGCCGGCACGAGGCACAGCAACACATGCTCGCGGGCATACCACTTGACCAACTGGAGCGATTCCATAAGGGCATTGTCGAATCGCGCCGTTCCAATCGGCAGAAAGTAACAGCCGATGAAGATGGCAATAATCACCGCCAGTTTTTTCCACTCGGTCGCTTTGCTCATGTCACAATCCCTGAATTACAATGATCGAAGCATTTTCTCGTTATCCTTGGCCTGTTGCTTGATGACTTTGATGACACAGGAGAAAAAATCAAGGATGCAGACGTATTTGAGTTTGTAGATCACCTTCAGCCCTTCTTTGCGATACTCCAGGACGCCGGCGTTCACCATAACCGAAAGATGCCGCGAGACGTTGGATCGCTCGGAGCCGGTATGTTCGGCGATGTCGCAGACGCATTGCTCGCCGTCCTTGAGAAAATGAATGATGGCGATACGAAGGGGGTGGGCGATGGCCTTGGCGATTTCCGCCTGCTTCTCGAATAACAGTTGCTTGTTTTTATCGGTCATGGACACCTCACGGTAAGTAACTATGTGATAATATACTCATATAGTTATGCATAGTTCAGGGAAAAATCAATGACTTTCAGGAAATTCCTAAAAAATTTTTATCGGTGAAAATCCAGGCCGATCAGACCGTGAAGCCGTTGTCACCCTTGTGTCTATAGCCGATTATTGCGGCGCGACATGGTTCACGTGATCCACCTTCGCTTGATATTATGCAAACTCAGCCAAAAAAGAGCTATGCAGAAACCAGCCAGCACGAGCAGATTGAGCCAGACGGGCAGTCGGCCGGCTTCGGCTATTGACATATGCATGATATCGGCCCCGTAAGTCAGCGGCAGGACATACGACAACGGACGCAGCCAGATAGGAAGCTGCTCGATAGGGAAAAACAGGCCGCACAGGAAGATCATCGGGAAGCGGAAGAAGTTCGAGAAGGTCTGGGCCTCGAAAACTTCCTTTACAGAAACAGCGATGAACAACCCGAGAAACGTCGAACTGATGGCAATGAGCACCACGGCCGGAATGAGTGCTGTCCAGTTGACACCCGAAAGGTCGGTCAAAAACGATCCGACAAGGAGCGGAAGAAAAGCGTTAGCCACACCGAAAAGAATCGCACCCGTCGTCTTCGCCAGCATCAGGACTTCGAGCGAGATAGGCGCCAGCAACAGCCGCTCGAACGACCGGCCCTTCTTCTCGAACGTGACGGTTACGGAAAGAACGCTGGTCGTGCCGAAAAGGATGCTCAGAGCCACGAGACCTGGAAGCAGTTTGGGAAGACTTTCCATCCCCAGGCCGGAGCGGATGAAGAACATGGCGATCCAGACCAACGGAAACAGCAGGCCCCAACTGATGTTCGGCGGCTTGAGGTAGTAAGACCGCATATCCTTGGCCAAAATGTTCCAGAAGGCAATCCACCCTTTCATTTGCCGCCTCCGGTCTTCATCTTTTCCTTTTCCTGCTTCATCGCGCCGGCTTCTATGCCGGTGACCTCGACGAACACGTCCTCCAGGGACGGTCGGATTTTCCGGGCTTCGGATACCTCCGCGCCGCGATCCTCCAGCAGCCGCACCAGCGGACCGACTCGAATGGGCTCGGACGACTCGACACGAATCCCGCCACCGGTGACGGCCTGGCATCGAAGATTCGGAAACTCGATCCCAATCTGCTTGCACAGTCCAGTGACATTGTTGGAAACGGCGAACTGCACGACATGGCGTCCTTCCGTCAGCCTCATCATGTCCTCAACGGTGTCGATGCGGACGATCCGGCCTCTGACAATGAAGGCGATGCGCCGACACAGCCGTTCGGCCTCCTCGATGTAGTGCGTGGTCAGAAAAATAGTCGTTCCTGAAGCGTTGAGGTCCGCGATGAGCTGGCGAATCTGGCGAGCGCTGGCCACGTCGATTCCCGTCGTAGGTTCGTCAAGGAACAGGATTTTCGGGTTATGTATAATGCCGGCGGCGATGGCCAATTTTCGTTTCATTCCTCTGGAATAGCCGGCAAACTTCCGTCCGGAAGCCTCCGTCAGACCAAACGTATCCAGAAGCTCCCGGGCCCGGGATTGGCGAGGTCGCTTGCGCATCCCGTACAGTGATGCACAAAAGCACAGGTTGTCTAAGCCGGTCAGCTCGGGATAAAGATTACTTTCGTCAGGAACCACTCCGATCAGGTGCTGGGCGGCCTTGGAATAGTACGAGCAGTCAATGTCTAAAATCCGGATCGTTCCCGCATCTGCCCGCGCCAGTCCGGTGAGGATGTTGATCGTCGTGGTCTTGCCGGCTCCATTCGG
>JAFGTG010000527.1 GCA_016934255.1 Sedimentisphaerales bacterium | reverse complement strand
TAGCCTTTGAGACCCATAATATCAAACTAATTGCACGTAAGTGCTTTAAATATAAGACCTTGCCAGCGCGCTCGGCAAGTTACGCTCAATTTAATTTCACTTCGCGAAAATTCTTCTACATAGTACTTGTTGCGGAAAGCACAGACTCATGCTGCCACCCCTGCGAAGGCAGAGGTCCAAAACGAAAAAACTGGATTCCCGCCTTCGCGGGAATGACAAATCGTGTTTTCTCAACAAAAACTAAATATATTTATCGGCTTTGCTCGAAACGATATTATTGAGTGTCATTTCGACTGGAGGTCCACCATTGGTGGACCGGAATGGAGAAATCTATCTACAAGCGCTCAAAACAAAACTCCTCACTGAAGATTAAATCAGTGAGGAGTGATGGTGTACTTCAACTGAAATAACCGAACTTTCCGGTCTTATTCCACTTGTCCTATATTGTGACAATCAATCTTAACGAGCCGTTTCTGCAAGATGCCGGCGACGTTCATCGTGAATATTTCAATTCTGGCCGGCACGAGGGGACCTTCTTTTTTGATTCTTCCATAGTCATAACCGCGGACCGCCAGGGCCGTATTCATACCCGGACACGGGATGCGAATCATGTCAATCAAGCGGGTTTCCCGGTTTTGATAAAAGACGATTTTCCCGGACACGTCTCCGATCTTATGAATCGGGTAATACCATTGTCCCTGTTTCCTGACGGCCGCATCCTGCCGGTTAAACAAATCCGGCGACTCTAAAAAGTGAAACGGCGCGGTTGCAATGGCCAGGATCGCCCGGGCGAAACAGGCGCTTTCCAAATCGGCGGGGAATTGGTCGATTTGCCCAGCCCCTTGTAATACAGTGAATTGCCCATTCGAGAATCGCCAGGTAAATTCATTGTTCGGTTCACAGCCTGAAATATCAATCGCATTCGACCACGGCTGGACATCGCAGCGCTGCTCCGTGAGATAGAAGCTGCCGTCCGGCTCGTAAGAAGTGACGACGCAATCCAATCTCATCCGCTTCGTTGCGGTCCAGGCCTCCAGTCCACCCGTCGCATCAAACGCCTCCGCTGCAAAACCAGTAGGAGTTGGCGCATTAACGGGATCTAACCCGGAGCTCACTTCGCTCTCATCGCTCATGATACTCTTCTCACACCCTGCGAAGAGAAAAACCGTCGCAAGAACCACACTCAATGTTTCTAATAATCGAATGCTCATTTTCTTCAGACCTCCCGTTGATGACTATTTATCGCAATTCAGATTCGCGAGCTGTTCCATCAGGGCATAGCGTTGCGCCGCATCATTCGCCGCAAGCTTGATTAACTTCGCGGCGACATCCGGCTTGGATTGCTTCAGTACGCGATAACGATTTTCGCCATACGCGTACTCCTCGAAGTCACCCGTGGGAGTCTTCGAGTCGAGCTGCAGAGGATTCTTACCCTGCTCTCTGAGTCGTGGATCAAAACGGTACAACGGCCAATGGCCACATGCAACCGCCTTCTTTTGTTCCTCAAGACCCATCGTCATATTGATGCCATGCGCGATACAATGTGTATAAGCGATAATCAGCGAGGGCCCCGGATAGGACTCGGCTTCGACAAAGGCCTTGACCGTTTGATTCGTATTGGCGCCCATCGCCACCTTGGCGACATAGATATTACCGTAGGTCATGGCCAACAATCCGAGATCCTTCTTGGGTGCGGGTTTGCCCCCGGCGGCGAACTTGGCCACGGCGGCTCTCGGCGTCGATTTCGACATCTGCCCGCCCGTGTTGGAATACACTTCCGTATCCAGAACCAGCACGTTCACCTCCGTGCCGCTGGCCAGAACGTGATCGAGTCCGCCATATCCGATATCATACGCCCAGCCATCGCCCCCGAGCGCCCAGACGGATTTGCGAACGAGATAATCCGCCAGCTCGATCAATTGTTTGCACTCCGGACAATCGCTCTTTGCGATGACTTTCTTAAGCTCATCCACACGGGCCCTTTGTTGTTCAATCGCTTCGTTCGCCGGATCATTGGCCAACGTAGCATTACGGATTTGTTCGGCCATTTCCTTCTTGATACAGCCCTGGTCGGCCGCTTTGTCTAAGAGCCAGAGAGCACGCTCCTTGAATTTATCGACCGTCAAACGCATCCCCATCGCAAACTCCGCGGCATCCTCGAACAGACTGTTGCTCCAGGTCGGCCCACGACCATCGGCTCGTTTCGTATAAGGCGTGGTCGGCAAATTGCCACCATAGATCGACGAGCAGCCCGTCGCATTGCCGACGTATAATCTGTCGCCGAATAATTGCGAAAGCAGCTTAACGTAGGGGGTTTCACCGCAGCCGGCGCAGGCGCCGGAATACTCAAATAAAGGTTCAATCAACTGGCTGCCCTTAACACTGGCCGTCTTGAAGAGTTTCGGATCGGTGTTCGGAATGCCAAGGAAGTAATCGTAGTTTTCCCGCTCTGCATCTCTGAGTGGTTCCTGAAAGGCCATGTTGATCGCTTTACGTCCCGTCGGTTTTTTATCCGCATCCTTTTCCTGAGCGGGACACGCTTGCACGCACACCCCGCAGCCCGTGCAGTCTTCCGGAGCGACCTGGACGGTGAACTTCATACCCGCGTAATCTTTCCCCTTGGCATCGACGCTCTTGAATGTCCTTGGTGCGCCTTCGACGTACTTGGGGTCGAACGCCTTGATCCGAATTGTCCCGTGCGGACAGACAAAAGAGCAGGTTCCGCACTGGATACACACGTCCGGCTCCCAAACAGGGATATTCACGGCGATATTACGTTTTTCGTATTTCGTGGTGCCCGTCGGGAACTTGCCGTCCGCCGGCATCTTACTGACCGGTAGTTGATCCCCATGGAATCCCATTAGCTCGGCGGTCACTTCCTTAACAAAATCAGGGGCATCATCGGGAACCAACTGACGCATCCTGATCTTGCTGGCCGCTTTGCTCGGAATTTTGACTTCATATATCTTATCGAGCGCCGCATCCACGGCCGCGTTGTTCATATCGACCACCTTTTGGCCCTTCTTGCCATAGGTTTTCTGAATTGCATCCTTAATGGCATTCACCGCCGTCTCAATGGGAATAATATTGCTGATCTTGAAAAACGCCGTTTGCATAATCACGTTGATTCGAGCGCCGAGACCCAATTCCTGAGCAATGTCGATCGCGTCAATCACGTAAAACTTGAGTTTCTTATCGATGATCTGCTGCTGAACTTCCATCGGCAGCGTATTCCACACGTCTTCCGGGCCATGCGTACTCGTCAGAAGGAACGTCGCTTCCTCGCGCGCCGGCGTGAGCATATCGAACCGCTCTAAGAACGCCGGATTGTGGCACGCAATAAAATCGGCCTTACTGATGAGGTAAGGCCTTCGTATGGGTTTCTTGCCAAAGCGCAAATGGGATACGGTTACGGCGCCGGCTTTTTTCGAGTCATAGACAAAATAAGCCTGGGCGTTGTTGTCGGTTTGTTCTCCGATGATCTTAATCGAGTTTCGGTTCGCTCCAACGGTCCCATCCGAGCCCAATCCATAGAACATACCCGAGAAATAGCCTTCATCGGAAACAGCGAAGGTTTCATCCACTTCCAGGCTGGTGTTCGTTATGTCCTCGGTGATACCTACGGTGAATTCATATTTCGGCTTGTCGGCATCGAGATTATCGAAGACGGCCTTGACCATCGCCGGAGTGAAATCTTTCGACCCGAGCCCATATCGTCCGCCGACAATGAGCGGATATCCCTTGAAGGGCGCCTCGCCTTTGCTCATCGCTTCTCCAATAGCCGTTCGGATATAGAGGTACATCGGCTCGCCGATAGTGCCCGGTTCCTTCGTCCGGTCGAGCGCGGCAATTTTCGTCGTCGTTTTGGGTAGTGCGGCGATAAAGTCTTCCGTGCTAAAGGGCTGGAACAGCCGGATCTTCACGACTCCGACCTTTTCACCTTCCGCCACTAAATGCTCGATCGTTTCATGAGCCGTATCCGCCGCCGATCCCATGATAACGATCACTTTCTCCGCATCTTTGGCCCCCACATAATCGAACAAACGATACTGTCGTCCCACAATCTTTGCGAACTTGTCCATCGCGTCCTGAACGATCTTCGGAACGGCCAGATAGTACTTATTGACCGTCTCCCGGCCCTGGAAATACACATCGGGATTTTGAGCCGTACCGCTTATCATCGGTCGGTCCGGCGAAAGTCCTCTCGCTTTGTGACGGGCGACCAACTCCTCATCGATCATGGCCCGCATATCGTCCATCGTCAGCTCTTCGACCTTCTGTACCTCATGGCTCGATCTGAAACCGTCAAAGAAATGCAAAAACGGCAGGCTCGAAGCCAGCGCGGACTGTTGCGCGATCAGCGCCATGTCCATGATTTCCTGAATATTACTCGATCCGAGTATCGCAAAACCTGTCTCGCGACAGGTCATGATATCTGAATGATCGCCGAAAATCGATAATGCCTGACAGGCGATCGAACGAGCGGAAATATGAAAGACCGTTGGCAAAAGCTCTCCCGCGATTTTGTACATGCTGGGAATCATCAGCAAAAGCCCTTGCGAGGCCGTAAACGTCGTTGTCAGGGCACCCGTAGCCAATGCCCCGTGTACGGCGGCGGCGGCACCGCCTTCCGACTGCATTTCCGTTACGGAGGGGATCGTTCCCCAAATATTCGTTAGGCCTTGTGCCGTCCTTGCATCCGCGATCTCGCCCATGGACGAGCTCGGTGTAATCGGATAGATGGCAATCACTTCATTCGTAGCATGAGCGACGTATGAGGCTGCGGTGTTTCCGTCGATTGTGACTATCTTGCGCTTCATAATTTCTCCATTTTATTCTAAAACGTAATTCATATAAAATTTACAGCTAAACGGCCCTTCTTAGAAGGTTACCTCGAATCACACCGTTTAAACCGATGTAACCCAATCCCCCGAGCACATTGAGGGCCGACCGGGTTGATTTATGCGCTAAAATTCGCACACCCGGAGAAGTTCTTATACCGTCTCTCGCTCAAAGAAGCAATATAAATTTAGCCGGAATTGGACGAGAAGTGCATATTATGCCTTGATTCGAACCTTTGTGAACAGACATACGCTTCCTTACACCCTATGAGAAATATTGTTTATAAAAAATTTTGGCGACATTTCCAATGTTACCAAACCAGAATCTCTGGACACTATCCGTGTAACGAACATGGAAAATCTCTGCAAAAAGTTAAAATAGGCAACCATAGGTCATGGAAGTTACCTTGAAAACTTCAATAATATTCAAAAATAACGTTTCTACAGAAAAATTATGTGCCTTTAAGATTTAGTAGGATCATCGAATAAATCCGGGTTTGAAAGGAGATGACACGATGGATATTCGTAAACTATTTATCACGGCTATGATGATGGGGATATTGACCAGTGTCCAAGGGCAACCCCGTCGAGGAGGTCCAGGCCCGGCAGGCCCTATGCACAAACCGGACCCTTCGCCTCGAAGAATTGTCCACCCACCCAGCGGTGCACGTCGCATGGTCATCG
Organism: Sedimentisphaerales bacterium; assembly: GCA_016934255.1. Lineage (GTDB taxonomy): Bacteria > Planctomycetota > Phycisphaerae > Sedimentisphaerales > Anaerobacaceae > JAFGTG01. The sequence continues at coordinate 2,277 of JAFGTG010000527.1, read as the reverse complement.
GTGGTATGCCCTATTGGTATCACGCAGGTCTCTATTATAAGCTCGGAAGCGACGGCTATGTGATTGTATCATTGCCTCTGGTCAGAATCCTTCCGCCCCATCATAGAATCATTTTAATCGGCGGCGTTGTGTATTATATAGTGGGTGATATCTACTATCAGTCCGTACCTGGAGGGTATATCATTGTCGATAAGCCCATCGTGAAGGTCATGGAGGCGCCCGCCCCCGAGCCTCAGGAAGAAACGTTTACCCTTTACGTACCGAAGAAAAACGAAGAAGGATTCGTCCCGGTCATTCTAAAGCGGCTCGAAGGCGGATTCCTCGGTCCGCAGGGTGAATTCTATCCCTCCGCGCCACAAATCGAGTGGCTCACCGAGATGTACGGAATTCCTCAAGTGTTACGACACGTACGATCCGATACTTTTTTCATTCACGTGCCGGACAAGGACGGCGAAGGTTTCACACGTGTCGCATTAAAGAGATACAAGAACGGTTTTCGAGGTCCGCAAGGTGAGTTTTACCCCCTTATACCCTCCGTCGCTCAATTAACAGAGATGTATGGGGCGTCCCAAGAAGTCATCGAAACCGAAGAGGAAGTCATAACGATTATTGTTTCGAAGAAAACCGGAGACGGTTCCGTCGAGGTGAAACTCACGAAACATAACGATGGTTACTTAGGTCCGCAGGGTGAATTCTATCCGGAAATACCCTCCAAAGAACTTTTATCGGAGATATACGGGAAATAATACGCATATGAAATAATTGAGTGCCGATTGGAAAAAACTGTAGTGGAATGGTTTTTCAGCCCGAATAAATAGTTAAGAACGCTCCTTTGCCAAGTGGAGATCCTATTTTTTATAGAAACCTGATAGAAATTGTTATGGAGGACCAAACCATGCGTAAGGCATTTTTGATTTCAGCGATCATTGTTGCGGTGTTTCTCATGTGCATTCCGGTGAAAGCCGGCTCCACCCGCCAGGGCCGCTCCGAAAGAAAAGTCGTGATCGGATTCAAAGAATCCGCCGAACGGCAAACCCCGGAGAGTCGCAGTTCGCTCATCCGTCAGCATGGCGGTCGGGCACGACGGGCTTATCGTAACGTATCCGCTGTGTCGGCGGAACTCACCGACAGTCAAATCGCCAGTTTACGAGCCAATCCGAACGTCGCTTACGTGGAGGAGGACGGCTTGTTGCATGCGCTGGATGACGACGACGAACTCGGCGCGTCGTGGGGTGTCACTCGTATCGGCGCCGGCGACGTCCATGCACTTGGAAATACCGGAAAAGGCGTCAAAGTCGCTCTTATCGACACAGGGATCGATTATCACCACACGGATTTAGACGGTAATTACGCCGGCGGATATGATTTCGTCAACGACGATGACGATCCGATGGACGATGATGGACACGGGACTCACTGCGCCGGCATCATCGCTGCCGAAGATGATAACGACGGCGTGGTTGGCGTAGCGCCGGAGGCCTCCCTTTATGCCGTTAAAGTTTTGGACAGCACCGGAAGCGGATATCTCAGCGACGTGGTAGCCGGTATCGATTGGGCTATCGCGAACGGGATGGATATCATCTCCCTGAGTATGGGCACAAACGAAGATTACCAAACCATGCGGGATGCCTGTGAACGGGCCGGTAATGCTGGTATCATTGTGGTTGCCGCCGCGGGCAATGACTATCGTAGAGTCCGGAACAGAGAATGGGATACGGTGGACTATCCCGCTAAATACGATACCGTCATAGCCGTCGGAGCCATAGATGATACGGATACCAGGGCCTATTTCTCAAGCACAGGCGCATCAATTGAACTCGCGGCGCCCGGCATCTTTGTGTACTCCACCGATTTAGATCAAAGCTATTCTTATAAGAGCGGCACCTCCATGTCCTGTCCGCACGTGACGGGCGTGGCGGCCCTGATTCTATCCGGGCCGGGAGGGGACGTCCGAACGGTGCTCCAGGAGACCGCCGAAGACCTGGGGACGGCCGGATGGGACAAATGGTACGGATACGGCCTGGTCGATGCCTTCGCGGCCGCCGGGACCGCCCCCAAACCGCCGGTTCTGACGACGATCGAAATCTCACCGAGCAGTCCGACGCTCTTCCTTGGTGAAACTCAGGAATTTGAAGCGAACGGTAAAGACCAGTACGGCGATCCCATTGACACGGGCAAGATCACATGGACAAGCAGCGATGAGAAAGTAGGAACTTTCGATACAAAAGGTATCTTCGAAAGCACTGGCCTCGGTGACGCAATCATTACAGCAACGAG
>JAFGTG010000051.1 GCA_016934255.1 Sedimentisphaerales bacterium | reverse complement strand
CGGGTCAACCGGTGAAAAATTTCCCAACCGGTATCCGCCAGCCAAAAGAACGGCTCACCGTTTTCGTACACGAGATGACGTCCGCTGTCACTAATCCGCAGTCGTCGCGCCTCGAACGCAATTGATACTCTTGCGAGCAAAATTAATTGTGCGGCCACCAGGATCGCAAGTATCGACCATCGCATTTGAGAACCGTGGTTTCCTCTGAATCGACCCTTATCTGTCCATTCCATAGACGTTGCTCCTTCATCCCAGAAATCCAGCACATCCGAAGGCTCATTTGATTCCCACAGTTTTATACGTCCCTGGCTAAAATGTCACGTATTAAGCGACCTATGTGCTTTTCACTCGCTGGTTGCTCATGGTTAATTGAGCCGGATATCGTCAACGTATATCGTTCCCGAACCCCCGGCCACTGCACCGCCTGCTTTCGTACCCAGCCCAATGGCGATCTTATCGACATTCGTTAGGTTAATCCCTTGATCGGCAAAGGCTTGCAATGGGATTGCCCACTGCGTCCATCGGCTGGTCTGCGCCGCTTCGGCGTCGTCATGGGCTACGACTCCAGGGGCGCCCGTGCTGTTGGAAAGAGCCACGTACAACGGCTCTGCGGCATTGGCACCGGCACCTCTGAACCAGAGCGACAAGTCCGAAACGCCCGCTTGCGTCCAATCCCGGAGAGCGGTTAGGGTTAGAGTGGCTTCTGAATTCGTCACGGCGCCTTCATTGACGTATAAAAGCGGCATCGATTGCAAGCCGCTATGAACAACCGACTGCTCGGCATACGGCGGCAAGAGATAGCCCACCTGGGCGCCGTTATCCGTCGTACCGTAACCGTCGATCCAACTCTGCCAGATGGCTTCGTTGTTCGGATCGTCATCCGTATAGCCTTCAAAATCGTCAACCAAAAGGAAATCCCCGGTTGTGAAGATCCAGAGGGGGCCTTTCGCCACGTTGCCCTGGCCATCGACTTCGTCCACGCGCCAGTAATAAGCCTTACCAGCTTCGAGCAATCCGGGATCGTAAGTCTCTGCGCCCAATGACTTTGAACCTATATACGCCGGTGAACCGGTATCAGCGTTACGGACGGTTTCTTCGTCTGTGCCGAAATAAAGCTGGTGCGAAGCGGCACTATCGGCCGGCGTCCAGCTTAGAATCGCGTTCAATTGAACATCCGTCGCGTCATAGGCCGGTTTCGGATTTCCTACGGCGCCGGGTGTCGCGAAGAACCAAGTATCGCCTTTATGCGTCTCGACAGCGTCAAACTCATCAACTCGCCAGTAATACACCTTCTCCAATTCGAGCGTTCCGGGATTGTAGGTTGCAGCGCCGAGCGGAGCGCCTCCGGCAGCGTGGTCCACCTGGTTGAAATCGTCGCCGAAATAGACTGTATGAAGGATAGCCCCAAAACCCGGTGTCCAGCTCAATGTCACACTATCCGGACCGATAGATTCGGCTCCGTCAGCCGGATTGGGATTATATGCTGTCTTGGGAGGAACCGAGAAACTCCAGATGGGACCTTTCCAGGGACTGTTCGGATCCGCTTCGTTGACCTCGTCGATTCGCCAGTAATAGGTCGTGCCCGGGACGAGACCGTCCGGATAGGCAAATCCGGGAAAACCCGCGAGGAATAATGTGGACGTTTGGTTGCCTCGGAACGCATCCCCCGTGCCGTTGTCCACATCCTCGAAATTATCGCCCAGGTACACATCGTGCGAGACGGCGAAATCGCCCGGCGACCAAGTCAGGTTGACCCATGTATCCGAAATTAAAGTCCCATCAGCCGGGTCGGGACTGCGGACGAAGGGATATCCACCACCGGTGCCTTCCATTGCCGCCAAAACCTCCGTCTCCGTTAAAGCATGATTGTAAAGCCGTAAATCGTCAACCAGGCCATCGATCCATCGGCCGTCTAATGTCTTGTTCGTGGCGATGAGGTAATCGCCCGTGCAATCTTCCGAGGGGGTTGCCGCCGGCGTGCCGGCTGCTTCGCCATTAATATAGAAATGGATCGTGTCCGTAGCCCCTTCTTCGGTAACAACCATAGCGACATGATACCATGTCTCCGCTTCCGCTATAACCCCCGAGACGGTTGTTTGCCCGCCGAGATAAGACCGGATTCCGTTGGTCGGATCAGACAAGAGCAGGGTTCGGCCCGTCCCATTCAGGTCCGTCTGCTGTAGGAGATTGATGGTTGTGCCAATGGTATGCTGCCTGAACCACATCGTGATCGTAAAATCACCCTGGTTGATGAGCGTCAGAACGCCAGGGTTGGGGATGAGAACGTAGCCGGCTGTGCCGTCGAATTCCACTGCGAAGCCGATTTTCCCATCACTCCATCCGACGCTGTCGTGGAAGGTGCCGGTGTTGTCATTGCCGCTGGAATCCAGCGCTTCGGTTCCGCTGCCTTCATTGAATTCCCACCAGCCGACGAGTTCAGCCTGTGCGGCATTTGACAGAATCAGGCTCAGGCAAACAATAAATGAGATTAGATGGATGGCATTTCGAGACATAATAATCCTCCTTTACAAAGATGCAACAAAGAACAACTATGCGGATATTCGCCCAATGAATTCGAGAACATCATTTCTTGTATTATTACAAAATCGGCTTGTTTTTGTCAAGTCAATTCGTTCATGCAGCGTTTTTTCGGACCTGATAAAGCAGATTTTATAGGAAATATCGTCATAAACGATTTTTCTTCAAGTCCGTCCAAAATCAGTTATCCGTTCCGAGTCCCAATCGAATCCCTTTAATACTCTATTATTCTTATAGGGATATCGGATGTCACTGCTTTTTTTTGTGAATGGAAAATTTTCCCTTGATTTATTTTCTGTTAGTGGGAAAATAGTTCAGCTTTAATCGGTAAGTTAACCCCATCATTATTGGGGAGGATAGCCCCATTGTGACTGGAAAACCGGTACCTGTCCTGATGGGGTTTTCATCTTTACCAGGCGATCCGCCGAAGGCGGACCAATGTTTCGACTGGAAAGATTGTTTATTCTCACGGGAATAAGCATGTCCTGAACGAAGTTGAATGGGAAGGTAAGACATGACCGAAACCAATCAAACCCTCACGTCGCATTCGCCCTTAGCCGAATCGGTTCTGCGCGAAAGCGGCCAGAACGTCAACCTTTGCTATCAATGTAGAAAATGTTCGGCCGGATGTCCCATCTCTTATGCGATGGACTACAAGCCCGCCCAACTGATCCACGCGATTCGCCTCGGCATGGACGATCTGGTTATCAATAGCAAGACGATGTGGTTATGCGCGTCTTGCGAGACGTGCACGACGCGGTGTCCGCAGGAGGTGGACGTCGCCAAGGTGATGGACGCCGTCAAAATCACGGCTATGAAGAAGGGGATCAAGCCCACGATTCCCGATGTGGCGGCCTTTTATAAGGCGGCGCTGGCGAATATCAAAAAGTGCGGGCGAATGTATGAAGTCGGCATGATCGTCGGTCTGAAGATGCGGACGTTCGACTTTTTCAAGGACATGGATATGGGCATGAAAATGTTCAAGAAGGGCAAACTCAAGCTCATTCCCAGTTTCACCGGGGCCTTGACCACGTGGAAGATCTTCCAACGTGTTAAACGAATAGAAAAAGAAACCGACGTGCAGTGACTATTGACAAATGACTATTGACTATTTGCACCTACATATCAAGACGGTGCATAAAATCTTTTTCAATAGTCAATTGTCAATATTCAATAGTCGATTTTGGGAGGTTCGTAGAAAATGACAGCGACGTATGCCTATTATCCGGGTTGCTCACTTCACTCCACCGGCTCCGAGTACGATATCTCGTTTCGGGTCGTTTGCGAAGAACTTGGCATCGCCATTGAAGAAATCAAAGGCTGGATCTGCTGCGGGACCTCCCCGGCCCACTGCACGTCCCGGCTGCTGTCGCTGGCGCTGCCCTATGAAAATTTACGACAAGCCAAGAACATGGGATTGAGCGACGTCGTGGCCCCCTGTGCGTCGTGTTTTGCGCGTCTGAAAACGGCTGTGTACGAAGCCAACGAAGATCCGAAAATCGCCGAACAAATCAGCCGGGCCATCGATGCCCCTTTGCCCGAATCGATGAATGTCCTGAGTCCGCTCGAGATTTTCGGCAACGACGTCGATTTTACGGGAAAGGTCACTCGGTCGTTTCCCGATCTGAAAGTTGCCTGTTACTACGGCTGTCTTCTGACCCGCCCCTCGAAGGTCATGCAGTTCGATGAATGCGAATACCCGATGGCAATGGACAACATACTCCGCGCCGTAGGGATTAACACACTCGACTGGTCGTATAAAACGGAGTGTTGCGGCGGCGCCCTGGCGATGTCGCGAACCGAGATTGTTCTCAAGCTAACCCACGACCTGCTCGAAGAAGCCAAAACCATCGGCGCCAACGCGATTGCCGTCGCTTGTCCGCTCTGTCATGTGAATCTGGACACGCGACAGGCCGAGGTCGAAAAAGAGTATGAGACGGAGTACGGCATCCCCATATTTTACTTTACCCAACTGATGGCGTTGGCGTTCGGTGTCCCGCCGGACCGGTTAGGCTTGAAAAAACATTTCATCAGCCCGGATGCATTGCTATCCGGAATTTCATAGGAATAATCCCGTTTGGCGTTAGCAAGGAGTTCTGAAAAATTGAAGGTTAGGCATAGATGATCCAGAAAACAAATTCAAAGGTTGGCGCCGTCTTAGTCGTCGGCGCCGGAGTCGGGGGTATGCAGGCTTCGCTCGATCTGGCGGAAGCGGGCTACAAAGTCTATCTCGTCGAAAAGAATCCGTCGATTGGCGGCGTGATGTCACAGCTCGATAAGACATTCCCGACCAACGATTGTGCGATGTGCACCCTGGCCCCGAGAATGGTCGATTGCGGCCGGCATCTGAATATCGAAAAACTCACCTATTCCGAAATCGAATCGATTGAAGGCGAGGCCGGGAACTTCAACGTCCGCATCCGAAAGAAAGCACGCTACGTCGATCCCGACAAGTGTACTGGCTGCGGCGAGTGCGTCGCGCACTGCCTCGTCAGAAATATCGTTTATCTCGACCAGCCCGGACGCGGGCCGGTGCAGATCGAAGAGAGCATGAGGGTAAAGGTGGACGATATTCTCAACCGCTATGAGGGCGGCGCGGAAATTATCGTTCCCATCCTGCACGAGATCAACGAGGAATTCAACTGGCTGCCCCCGGAAGCGCTCGGCCGGGTGGCGGAGATTAAGCAAATCCCCATCGAGCACATTCTCCGAATCGCCAGCTTTTATAACGCTTTCAGTTTGACGCCGAAAGGCAAGCACGTCATCCGCGTGTGTACGGGAACGGCTTGTTATGTCAAAGGCGCACAACGGATTTTGGATACGTTTACCAGGGAATTGAACGTCGAGGTCGGCGGCATGACGGAGGACGGCCGGTTTAGTCTGGAGACCGTCAATTGCCTCGGCTGTTGCGGCCAGTCGCCCGTCGTCACCGTGAATGATGATATATTCGGATACGTTAATCAAACGATGACCCAGGACATTCTGGGACAGTACACCTAACAAGGAGAGAACGCGATGGCAAAGATCAAGCCTGAGGATCTCGATAAAATTGGGGAAAAGATTAAACGAACCATGCTCCTTCGAGAAGGCGAAGGCCGGGCGAAGATCACGGTTCACATGGGAACGTGCGGTATCGCCGCCGGTTCGAGAAAAGTGATGAGCGCGTTGATGGAGCTGGTTGAAAAAGAACAGATAAACGATGTGATTCTGACCGCATCGAGCTGCGCGGGGCTTTGTAGTCGCGAACCGATGATCACAGTGGAGATCAAGGGACAAACCCCGGTCAAATACGTGGACCTGGATGAGGCGAAAACGAAAAAAATCTTCGCGGAACACGTCATGGGGGGAAAGGTGGTCGAAGAATATGCGCTGGCCTCCGGCAGCGAGCGCGTCGGGTAGCGGATTGAATCCAAAGGAGATTTTGAATGAAGGGTACTCGAACACAAGTGATGCTTTGTGCCGGGACCGCCTGCGTCTCGAACGGAGCATTCAAGATAAAAGAGATCCTCGAGGCGGAGATCGACAAGCATAACCTCCGGGACGAAGTCGAAGTCGTGATGACCGGCTGCAACGGCTTTTGCGCGCAAGGGCCT
>JAFGTG010000526.1 GCA_016934255.1 Sedimentisphaerales bacterium | reverse complement strand
CCGTTCATCCAGCGCAATCATAATCAGAGACTGGGGCAATGGTCTCCCGACGGAAAATGGATCGCCTACACCTCGGATGAGTCCGGCAGATGGGAGGTCTATGTGGAACCGTATCCCGGTCCTGGGCCGAAGTTCATGGTGTCCACCGAGGGCGGTTTCCAGCCCGTCTGGTCACGGGATGGTAAAGAATTGTATTATCGCTCCCGAAACAAAATCATCGCGGCGACCATCGAAACCGATTCGGAATTCAAAATCAACCGGCTTGAGCCGTTGTTCGAAGGACAATATTTATTCCGCGTGGATCACAGGGATTATGACGTTGCACCCGACGGTCGTTTTTTAATGATTCGGGATCCGGAGGAAACAAAGCCGCTGGGGATTCATGTCACGCTCAACTGGTTCGAGGAACTCAAACGGCTCGCGCCGCCGGATGGAGACGGATAGCCGTTGTATCCATAAATCCCGATAAGTTCAGGAATCTTTAGAGAGTGCTATCGTCAATAGGCCCAGAGGTTCTGCTCTGAATTGGATTCGGCTTTCGTTGATATCCAGTGGTTTAACTGATCGCTCGAGCGCGTCGCATATTTCAGCCCGTGTCCAGCCGGAAGGGGGCTTTAGCGAACCGTATGCTGCACGGTCCTGAACGTTCCAAAAGCGGAGGATCAGGTGTTGATTGTCCTCGCCGGTTTTAAAAGCCAAGAGCGGTCCACCGGAGAAATCGATCTCGAGAGCTTTCAAGCCGGACAATACGGGGGCTTGTTCCGGCGCCTGTAAGAACGGCGGTGTTACAAATTGTTGCGCCTCTTGAACGGCCCGAATCGGATTGAAGTCCTCGTTTAGAAGAACAATCCGGTAATTGAACGTCCATTGGCGCCGGCCGCCCTGCCCGAACTGGTGATCGTTGCCGGTTAGATTCATCATAGGCATTGAATTGATTTGCGCCGGAATACCGGCTTTTGGGCTGAACCGTAAGAGAAACGTGTCCGGTGTCACAAGGAGTGCCGTGCGACCCGCGCCACTGGCCGAGGCGAAGGTCACGCCGGCAAGGAGTTCCGGATTGGCCCCGGGCAGATCGTCACCGCCTTTGGCTTTCGGACCAGCAGTGAGAATGGCGCCTGGCGCATCGTATCGGTATCGAGGATTTTCAAGGGCAAACGGAAAGCAAAACTCGACAGACTGTGGAGCGTCCGTCCATCCATCGCGAAGTCGATACGTGATATCGATCCAGGGATTCGTATTGTGGAAAAGCCATCTGCTCTCTATGTGAAATCCGGAGCGATCATAATCTGCGTTTATTGTGACTCCGAGCTTTGACTTTTTGCAGATAAAATTCCGAAGGATTAATTGAGAGGAAGATTCGATTTTTTTCGGTAGAACGGATTCCGGTTTGGCCCGGCTGCGGTATCGTGTGTGTACGAATTCGCCCAGTGCCGCCCCACCGTTGTCCGGGATCCATCGTTGGTTTTGAGCGTCCACAATAGACGTAACGCCACAGATGTCGGGGTCGAAAACAACACGGCCCCCGCGCCAGGAAAAAGTCGTTTCTTCCGCTTGAAAATCATTTTGGGCCGGAGTTGATAGTATTTCAGACTCCGGGATTAGAAATCGAGCGATATCCAACGCCTGTGTCACTGCATTGGCCCGTACCCCGGCCGACATGGCCGCTCGCCGACGATCTGTCCCGCCGAAATCGTGTTCGGCGAACTTCAGCAATTCCGTTGAGCCGTGCCGAAGAAGCTGGAGATTCCCCTCGTCAGTGTTTCCAGCCATCGTCTTGAGCGTCAGTGATGCTTCGGCCAGACGGTACAGCCGTTGGGCTTTGCGGAATTCCGCGGTTGGTCCGGCTAAATGGGCCGCCCATTCTTCCCAGCAGATGCCGAATGAGCCTTTATAAGTTGGAATCGTCAGGTTTTTCTGGCGAATCTCCTGTTCGGCGGCAACAAAAAAGTCTTCATACCGCGCATCCACGAGGCTAACGGTTTCGTCGGATTCCGCATTGAACTTTCGGATAAATGCGGAGATATCCTCGGTTTGCGTCCAGTTGTCCCATCCCGTGCCGAGGAGCAAAATACTGGAAATCGGATACTTGTCACCGTATGCTTTATAACGTTCGATCGTTTGTCGGATGAATGCTTTACGCTTTTCAAAGATTTCCGGACTGTTTCGGTCGCCGGCGGATTTCACATGAAAGGCGTCCCATTTCTCTCCCGCCATAGCCGAAAGACAATGGGCCTCGGCGTACCCTCCCCAGCTTTTCGTATCCTGATAGGCAGGCCAGTGGACGAGAAGTCGCTTGCCGTTCGGGGCCTCCCACCAAAATAGCGGATAGGGATCACGAAGATGATGATAACTTTCCGCGCGGAGTTGATAAATTCCCCTGCCCAGAAAATCAAAGCCACAATCGGTCAGAATATCGGCGACGCCCCAGGTCATGCCGGGATTTTCCATAACCAGCGCCGTTCTGGCCGGGATGCCTGTGGATTTCTCAATCGGGATAGCGCCATAACAAGCCCGGACCGCTGTTTCCGTATCCAAAATGCCCCAGAGCAAAACCGCGTAATTACCCGCATAGCCGATTTGGCCGTTGCGGATAGCCTCATGCAGACGTCCCCTGCCGGCCTGGCCCCGATGACGCTCATAAACCTCGTCCCAGAGCGTGCAATCGAGGTTCCAGCGAATCTTATTTTGCAAGGCGGCCTCCAGATAGTAATCAACAAGCGCCGCCATCCGCAACTCGACTTCGGTCGTCGAGCCGCACCAATTGTAATCAAGATGTTTATCTTGCCCCAGATAGATCGTCCATTCCGTGCCGCGCTCGGCCGCCTGGCACGTGATTGACATACCCAAAAACAGACCGAACCAAAGGCTTGTAATTAACTTCTCACGGATCATACTATTATCTTTCATTCAATGAGCTCTTTTTCTTGCCGCCCTTATATCATGGTTCGACATTCTATGCAATTATTCTGACGGAATCGTATGAACCGGGTACTTTCGATATGTGAAATTCATTTAAGCTTGACTCGAGAAAAAGCTGAAGAGAAACCGAAAAGTATTGTAACATGTTACTATAATTAACCTCTTACTATTAATTAGGTTATGCGTAGTCTGAACAAGGAATGCAAATGGATCGACGGGGGATAACTGTTATGGGGATTTATCATGTGCAAGGCGTTATTCTTGCTGCTGTTCAGACTTCTCAGGTTAAGAAAAACGATATCCCTTTTCCAGTAGAGATGATGAAGAGTGAAGAAGAAAAAGTGCGTTTCAACTGGGGCGTGAAGTCATTGCCGTGGTTGATTTTAACGGATCGTGAACATGTTATTCAGGCCGAGGGATTTGCATTTCAAGAATTGGATGATAAACTGAAGGTGAATTGATAAAATTCGTTTCGTTGAATGAATGACAATAGAGCAAGATCTCTGTTAGGAAAGGAACTCACATGACGGACAAGCGACACTTTACACTGATGTCACTATTCTTTTTAGCTTCGTGTAGCTTTGGAGCCGCTCCAGTGACTGTCGAGGTGCTTGAAGTAAAGAAAATTTGGGATAAAGCCCCGCATAACGCGTTCACGGACCTCGTGCGATGTAACGACACGTTCTACTGTGCGTTTCGCGAAGGCCGGGGACACGTGTCAACCGATGGTAAAATACGGATTCTCGAATCGAAAGACGCCGACAGATGGGAATCGGCGGCTTTGATCTCTCTGTCCGGCTACGACCTTCGGGATGCGCACCTGTCGGTCACGCCGGACGGCCGGCTCATGCTGATCGGCGGAGCTGCTCCGCGCAAGGAGGACAAGCAGTCCGCACCGACTGGCTCGTTTGTCAGTTTCTCGAAGGACGGCATGCGATGGACCGAACCGCAGATTGTGGTTGAGCCGGGGCGATGGCTCTGGTGCGTTACGTGGCATGAAGGAAAGGCCTATGGTGTTTCCTACGGGGCCGGTTCGGGCGGTCGCTCTCTCGATCTTCTTGTCAGTACCGATGGCGTTCACTACGAGACGCACGTTGGAAGGCTCTACGAGCAAGGTCGCCCGTCGGAAGTGACGTTGCGTTTCGATGCCGATGGAACGTGTTACGCCCTCGTACGGCGAGATCGCTCCGGGAGCGAGCCGAGCAGCGCGATCCTGGGTATCAGCAAGCCGGGCTACACGCAATGGAAATGGAAGGACTTCGGACCGGATTTCAACGGATTCGGCGGGCCTAATTTCATCCTCATACCCGGCGGCCACTGGATCGCCGCGGGACGCATGCACCCCGGCGGCTCGCATACAGCGCTGACCTATCTCGACGTCGAAAAAGGCACAATGACGAAACTGGTAAAATTACCCAGCGGCGGCGACACCAGTTATCCTGGATTGGTTTGGCACGACGGCCTGATCTACATTAGCTATTACTCCAGCCATGAGGGAAAAACGAGCATCTATTTGGCGAAAGTGAAAATCAAATAAAATGAGTAAAATAGTGTATAGGGGATGCACATGTCTTGCTCTTGCTTTGGTTGATATAGTGATTTTGAGCAATGCCCAGGATTGCTTTGCTGCTGCGGAAGGTGATATTGAGCACCTGAAACTCATTGTGACGGCTCACCAGGCTAACCGGGCCGCAATTGACACCTGTCAAGGTCGTGCTGAAATAGAGTCCACTTTTGCGGACATCAATGGACCTGTTCTGCAAGACAGTTTTTTGGTCGAATTTCTTTCTGACTGCCGGCGGGAGGTGACGCGATGGACGTGGACCCATGATGAACGTTATGTCCGAGAGGGATTGGAGTTTAACGGCGAGCCCATTCCAAAAACCGTTTCAGAGCCTGTTAATGCCATGACGACGCGCATGGGTTACTATCACCGTGCTCCGAGCATCACAACCCGCGAGGGCGAACGATTATGTACGTTGGTGATCTGGCCGCTGGAGAGAGCACGCCGATCGTATGAGGGCTGTTTCGATCCGATGTGGTACCTTACGGGCCACAAGACGCTATGCACGGATGATCTCGTGGAGCGATTGGTGTTTCTTTATCGCCGGGTTAAAAATGAGGGGGATCAGAGGATCAAAGCAACCCGTGAGGGAGATGGGGTGATCCTGGAACTTGACTGGGGGACGGTTCTGAACCGTCACACCTTTAGCCTGGTTCGGGGTGGCAACGTCGTGAAGTACTTTGGCCGGGATCAGAATAGTACCGACCGGCGCGAGTGGACCTACGAGCAGAAAAACGGTGTATGGGTTCCTAAGACATTCGTGTCTAACTACAAGACAGATTCTCCGGAATTTTTGGGAAACACAAGCAGGACCTGGAAAGTCACCTTTGTTGAAAATATTGTGAATGAGCGGATCCCGCTTTCGGAATTTTCACTTAAGGCGCTCGGATATAACAGTAGTGAACAACTGGAGGATCGAAGGGAATATCACGCTCCGATCTACGATAACACACGAACATGGGATGAGAGAATCCTCCGGGAGATAGAGGCATTGCCTGCGCCGGCTCCATATGAGGAGCTACCGTTGGATTTTGCTCCTCCCCTGCTCGGCAAACCGCTGCCGGAATT
>JAFGTG010000525.1 GCA_016934255.1 Sedimentisphaerales bacterium | reverse complement strand
TTGGGTTTGGCCCGTGGCTGGGATGGGGGCGTGTATGAAGGTCGGTTTTGGCTGATGAAATTGGATTGGAAACATTGCGCCGACGCCATATTGGTGGGCGATTCGCGCGTTGGCTCCGGCCTTTCTCCCGCCATCATGGCGGAGCATTTAATGGACCGGAAAATCTTTAACTTTGCGTTCGACGGGTGCGGATTCTACAAAGAGTATCTGAACGCCATGCCCGACGTTCTCGATCCTGAGAGTCATAAGAAGATGATCGTCATGGGCATCACACCGCGGAGTCTCATTAATAGTATCCGGAACGATCATTTTATTTATGGACACCAAAAACGCAAAGGGCATTCCAGCACGATCATGGCCTATACGAATGATTTGTTGCAATTTTGTCGGCCTATGCAGTTGAAGGAATTGGTTTCTGTCCTATTGCAAATCGAAAGTACGAAGCATTTCTTCCGCAAGGATCATACGGACGGCTGGTCGGCCCGGCAGGTCACCGGGCAGGAGACGGAGATGAGCATTCATCCGGAGTACGTGAAAAATCAGGTCTCAGCGGAGATCATCGACGGTGTGTTGGATCATGTTCGTGCGTGGACGGAATCCGGTATTGCCGTGTACGCCTTTCGTCCGCCGACCACGGTTGAGACGTTCGAGGTTGAAAATCAACATAGTGGTTTCGATGAAGCCTCTTTTGTGAAATCATTCGAGGACGCCGGAGGGATATGGATCGACGTGGATCAGACGGCTTATCCGAGTTATGACGGCAGCCATTTATGTCCCGACGGGGCCATCGCGTTTTCTCATGACCTCTCCCAAAAAATCGCCGCCTCGGAAGCGAAACGATCGAGTGTTTTTGCGGAACGAAAGGGGGCGTCTGCGTTCAAACCGTAGGAAGTGTGACGTATGGACTACAAAGTGCAAATTGACCATATCGAGCCGGCCCAGTGGGCGGAATATGCCGGGTTGTTCGCGGACTACAATATCTATCAGACGTGGGCCTACCAGGACGTGCGAGCGGAGATGGACGGTCAGACCGTCAGTCGAGCCCTGGTGAAGGATGAAAAGGATAGCGTCGTTGCGATGGCGCACGTTCGTATTAAACACGTCGAGTCGTTAAAACTGCGGATCGGATATATCCAAACGGGGCCTCTTTTCTTTCGGAAGGATGGGACGTGTGGTTGTTCGGTCGAAGTGGTGAAGGCTTTGCGCGAGACTTATCTCGGACCTATCGTCAACGTATTGAGGATAGCGCCGAATATTATTGATGATCCTGAGAACAAGGGATATATCCAGGTGTTCGAGTCCAATGGTTTTCAACGGCTTGAGAATCCTGCACCGTATCATACGATAATACTGCCTTTAGGATGTTCGACGGAAGATCTGCGGATGGGATTGCACCAGAAATGGCGGAAGAAGCTGAAAAAAGCGGAGAACGACGGCGTAGAAGTTGACGTGCGGTCGGATGAAGAGCCGTTTCGGATATTGGATGAGTTTTACCGGGAGCTTCGTGAAAGAAAAGGTTTCAAGGGCGTCGATCCTGAAATTTTCGCACGAAGTCACAACGCTTTACCGGACGCTGAAAAGTTGAGCCTGGTGGTGGCGTCCTTCGAAGGGGAGCCTGTGACCGTTCATATGGCGAGTCATTTGGGCGATACAACGATCGCGCTGCTGGTCGCGGGAAACGAGAAAGGTTACACGTGCAATTCATCGTATCTGGCCTGGTGGAAGGTTCTGACGACCGCGAATGAGATGGGGATGAGGCAGATCGATTTCGGGGGCATTGATTTCGAGAACAATTTGAATGTGTCTCGTTTTAAAGCGGGGATGGGAGGCGAAGAGAAATCCCACATCGGCGTCTTCGAGGCCTATACCAATTTTGTCGTGAAAGGCATATTCAGAAAAGCCGATAAGATTTATACAAAACTGAAGAGGTAGATTCACCGAATAACACCGACATGAATTTGAGGAGCTGAATCATGAAATTATTGGGCGTTACTACGCTGGCCATCGAAGCGGTCAAAGTCATTAAGTTCGCTCGTTTCTGCGATCATCGCGGATATTTCACCGAGCATTATCGAAAAAGCGATTTCGCCAATCAGCCGGACATGAGTTTCATGAAGGACGTGTCGTTTGTACAGTGCAATGAAAGTTTCTCTCAAACGGGAACGATCCGCGGTCTCCATTTCCAGTGGAATCCGTTCATGGGAAAGCTCGTTCGGACCTTGTCGGGTCGAATGGTCGATATGGTGTTGGATATACGAAAAGGCTCGCCGACGTACGGCCAGATTATCCTTTACGACATGCCGAACGATCCCAAAGGCGATAGCAGCGAATGGATTTGGGTTCCGCCCGGATTTGCCCACGGTAATTTCTTCACCGAGGACACAATGATCGAATACTTTTGCTCCGGCGAATACAGCCCCGGCTGTGAGGCGGGCATCTCGCCGTTGGCCGAGGATATCGACTGGTCGATCTGCGATCCGACACTCAAAAAATTGTTTGACGGCATCGCTTCTTCGACGAGCCTGATTACCGACAAGGATAAGAACGGGTATTCTCTCGCGGCCTGGACGGACGGCAAAAACTCCGACAACTTTGTGTATGGAAAACTCTAAGACAATCACTTTTCGGGAGTAGCAAGACGTGGATCATTCGAAGGTTATTTTCACAGGAGAGAGCGGGCTGTTAGGCACGACGTTTAAAAAGATTGTGCCCGATTTGACCTATCCGTTATTGGAAGAATTTGACATTTTGAAATACGACCAGATGAAGGCATACGTTCAGACGCATCCTTTCGAGCTGATGATACACGCGGCGGCGTTTACCTCGCCGCCTCAAATTGATAAGGATCCCATGACGGCGCTGGACGTCAACATTGTCGGCACGGCTAATATCGTGAAGTTATGTGCGGAATTCGACGCCCGGCTCATCTATATCTGTACCGACTATGTCTTCAAAGGCGATAAGGGCAATTACAAAGAGGACGACCCGGTGTTTCCGGTCAATAAATATGCCTGGTCGAAGCTGGGCGGTGAGTGTGCCGTGAGATTGTACGACAAATCGCTGATCGTCAGAACGACGTTCGGACCCGATGTGTTTCCGTATGAGAAGGCCTTCGTGGATCAGTGGACGAGCCGGGAGAGTGTGTCGGTCATTGCTCGAAAGATCAGCAAATTGATTGATACGGATGCTTTGGGAGTGATGCACGTGTGCGGTGAGCGAAAGACGGTGTACGAGTTTGCCAAGCGTCTCGACCCGTCGAAGGAGATCGGGGAATTATCCGTTAATGACGTGAATTTCGTAGTTCCAAGGGATACATCCCTTAATTGTGAGAGGTACAACGAATTGATAGGCAAAGAGTCATAAACTGGGGATATTAAAATGAGAATTCTAATTGCGGGTGGAGCAGGATATATCGGATCGTATTTAATACCGGTTTTGCTGGAGCGCGGCTATGACGTCGATGTCGTGGACTTGATGTGGTTCGGTAATTTCCTGCCTGAAAATGTGAAGGTGGCCAAACGCGACCTCTTTGGATGTACGGAACAAGACCTGGAGATCTACGATCAGATCATCTTTTTAGCGGGTCTGTCGAACGATCCGATGGCCGAATTCGATCCGTCCAAGAATTTTGTTTATAACGCGGCGTTGCCGTCGTATCTGGCGTTTACCGCGAAAAAGGCCGGCGTGAAACGATTCATTTATGCTTCGTCGTGCTCGGTTTACGGATACACAGTGAATGAGCTGTATGACGAAGACAGCCCGGCCACGTGTAATTACCCATACGGCATCTCAAAGCTGCAGGGCGAACGCGGGGTCATTCAGCAGTGCGATGAGAATTTTTCCGTCATCGCCCTGCGGAAAGGGACCGTGAGCGGCTTTAGCCCGCGCATGCGGTTGGATTTGATCGTTAATACGATGTTTAAATTCGCCATGTGCGAGAAGCATATTACGGTGAATAATCCGTCGATCTGGCGGCCCATTTTGGATATCCGGGACGCCGGCAATGCCTATTTGCGAGCGATCCAGGCGGATTATTCCACGAGCGGCGTTTTCAATATCGCCTCGGATAATTATACCGTGGGCCAGGTCGGCGACATCGTCAAATACGAGGTGGAGCGGCTCACGGGCGAAAAAATCGGAATTACGATTAAGAATATCGAAGATTTCCGAAATTACAAAGTGAGCATGGAGCGGGCGAAAACCCACCTGGGTTTCCAGCCGCAGTATTCGATCAGGGATATGATCGATGATCTGTATGCGAACCGGGCGTACTTTAAAGATTACAACAACGACCAGTTCTACAATATCAAGGTCTTTAAAGGTCTCGCGACACGTTAGTCTATGTGGGCATGAAGAAGTCGGGAACTTGAAATGACCGTACGCGTCCAGGGGTACGAGGGCAGCCACTTATGAGCGAAAACAGCGAATGTGAATCGGGGGCAGGTGCAATGGACGTCTCAATTATTATCGTCGCATGGAATGTTCGGCAGTTGGTGTACGACTGTCTGAAATCGGTATATGACGAGACCAAGGGGATTCAATTTGAAGTCCTCTACGTGGATAATGCGTCAGAGGACGGAAGCGTCGAGATGGTGAGGAAGGAATTCCCCGACGTCCGGATCATCGAGAATCAAAAGAACGAAGGATTCATCCGAGCCAATAACCAGGCGATTGAGATCAGCCGGGGTCGATACGTTTTGCTATTAAACTCGGATACTCTCGTTCTCGATAACGCAATTACCAAGACGGTCAAGTTTGCCGATGAGCATCCGGAAGCGGCCGTGATCGGCTGCAAAGTGTTTTATCCGGATCGGTCGTTGCAGAGAGATTGTTTTATGTATCCATCCTTGTTGAATATGCTCATCTCGGCGACGTATCTCAACAAGATTTTTCCGAAAAGCACATTCTTCGGACGAGAGCGAATGACGTGGTGGGATTTCAATGACGTTCGGGAAGTGCAAACCATCTGCGGGTGCTATTCTCTGGTTCGGATGGAAGCCATCAAGCAGGTCGGCGTCATGGATGAAGCGTATTATGTCTATGGGGACGATCCGGACTGGTGCTATCGTTTCAACAAAGCCGGTTGGAAAAATATGTTTATGCCTCACGCACAAATTATCCATTATGGCGGTCAGACCACCAGTCATCGGCCTGAGAAGTTCAAGCTGCAACTTTTCGGAAGTATTTTGATTTTCATGCGGCTTCATCGAAGTCGGCTGGAATTCGTCCTTGCCTGCATCCTTGTGGCGTTGACGTTGTTTATACGTATTCCTTATTGGATACTGAAAGCCTTGATTAATAAAAGAGAGCGCAATCAGGCTCTTAAGACCGTCAAGACCTACGGTAAAGGCGGTTTCTATTGTCTGACCGACTGGAAGAAACTCTTAATGAACCGGGATGTGCTAAATAAACGTCTCAGAAATCACGTTGTTCGTGCCGGGATATAACCATTCGTTTGAGTAGTACGTTTAATGGACGAGCAAAAACATTTGGATGTGATTTGTTTTGGCGGCGAGGATTGGTGGTACAAGAATCGCGGCCACATCGACATGCAATTGATGCGCCGGTTCGCCCGAATGGGGACGACGCTGTATGTCAATTCCATTGTGATGCAAAAACCGACACTCAAGAAAAACACTGCAGGGGGAAAGAGTTTTTCCCATAAGCTGATTCGCAAAATGAAAAGTATTCTGCGCGGCTTGCAGGAAAGCGGGGCCGGATTTTGGGTTTATAGTCCTTTCTCGCTGCCCGCCCACCATATTTCCTGGGCCAGGCCGCTCAATGAGATGATTCTCCGGCGTCAAATACGACACATTGAGCGAAAGTTGAACATGGACCATCCGTTGATTTGGATTGCCTGCCCGGCCGCGTGCGATACGGCGCTCAGGATAAAGGAAAGTTACCTCGTGTACCAGCGGACGGATCGTTTTGAGGAATATCCGAATGTCGATGAAGCCGTCATTAAAGAGTATGACCGGAAGTTAAAAACCTCGGCGGATCTGACGGTGTTTGTGAATAAAACATTGTACGATCAGGAAGCGAGTCAATGCAAAAAGGCCATTTATCTCGATCACGGGGTCGATTTCGAATTCTTTGCGGATGCTGAGAAGGATCCATCGATACCGGAGGAAATGGCGGAGATACCGAAACCGATCGTGGGTTTCTTCGGGGCAATTGACGATCATACGATGGATGTGCCTTTCGTTGAGAAAACCATCTCTCTTCTACCGGAGATGTCGTTTGTCTTTATCGGGGATGCTTCTTCGGACGTGACGGATTTGGCGTCTCACAAGAACGTGTGGCTTCTGGGTCGAAAAAACTACGGACAGATATCGCATTACGGTAAATGTTTCGACGTGGCGATTATGCCCTGGAGGCAGAACGATTGGATCAAGGGATGCAATCCCATCAAGCTAAAGGAATACTTAGCGCTGGGGAAGCCGACGGTTAGTACGCCGTTCCCCGAGTTGGATAAGTATCTTGACGTCGTGTATCAGGCAAAGACGCCGGAAGCGTTTGCCGAAGCGATACAAAAGGGATTGGTTGAAGATAATGACGAACGTATCGCTGCTCGCAGAAAGAAAATCCAAAAGGCCACCTGGGACAGTAAGGCGGCTTTGGTTCTTGAGAGGCTATTTGAAGACGAAGAGCCGAGTGAGGAAGAATTGCCCAATACGGCTAATCGAACGGTCGGTTGCCGATAGGATGGTGTAAGTCTAAGCAAAGCGGAAGAGGGTCGTTTATTCGTCAAGTCGAAATATTGAGGTTAAGCGATTCTTAAAAAGCGGGAGTCAAGAAAATGCAAATTTGTGTAGTCGGTGTGGGATATGTCGGATTGGTGACGTCGGCGTGCCTTGCGGAAGCGGGCAATCACGTCGTCTGCGTGGACAATGACCGTGCAAAGATCGCCGGTTTGAAAGAAGGTATCATCCCCATATACGAACCGGGGCTGACCGAAATCGTCCAGCGCAACGAAAAACTGGGACGCTTGCACTTTACCACGGATCTTAAAGAAGGGCTGGACCATTGCCTTGTGATCTTTCTGGCGGTCGGTACGCCGTCGGCGCCGGATGGTTCGAGCGACATTTCCGCCGTTCTTTCCGTGGCCGAGACTATTGCGGAGAATATTGACGAATATCGTGTAATTGCCACAAAGAGCACCGTGCCCGTGGGAACCCATCGACGGGTGACGGACCTGATCCGGTCGAAGACGAATGTGCCGTTTGATTATGTAAGCAATCCGGAATTCCTCAAGGAAGGGGCCGCCGTGGACGACTTTATGCGGCCGGACCGGATCATCATCGGCACGACGAGTCCTAGCGCTCGGGCCATCATGAAACAGGTATATGGCCCGTTCATGCGAAGGCAGAATCGCATACGATTCATGGACGCGGCGTCGGCGGAAATGACCAAATACGCCGCCAATACAATGCTGGCCACTCGCATTTCATTCATTAATGAAATCTCCGCGTTGTGTGAAAAACTGGGCGCCGACATTGAATTGGTCAGGCAGGGGCTGGGCAGTGATTCCCGGATCGGCTCGGCGTTTCTGTTTCCGGGTGTTGGCTTCGGAGGAAGTTGTTTTCCCAAAGATATTCGGGCGTTGATTCATACCGGCGCCGAGCAGGGCGTCGAAATGAAGATCGCCAAGTCCGTCCAGTCGGCAAATCTCGATCAGCATGAGCGTTTCGCAAAGCGTATCATCGATTATTACCACGACCGTCAGGATCAGACGATCCTGGCGGTGTGGGGATTGGCGTTCAAGGCTGGTACGGACGACGTAAGAGAGTCGCCGGCCCTTTATTGCATCCGGAAAATGCTCGATTACAACATGAAGATCAGGGCTTACGATCCCGAGGCCGCCGGCCCCGCGACATCGGCGCTGGATGGCGCGATCCAGATTGTCCAGAATGGATATGATGCTCTCGATGGCGCTGATGCCCTTGTCATTTTCACGGACTGGCAGGAATTTCGCAATCCAGACTTCGAGACAATCGCGCAGAAACTCAAAGATCCCGTCATTTTTGACGGGCGGAACCTTTACGATCTCGATGTCGTGGGGGAAGCGGGTATTGAATATCACAGCGTCGGCCGACCGTCTGTTTTCCGATCCCAGGCACTGAATGTCAATGGGGACGAGTCGATGACTCGGTATTGTTAAGTTTTTCAGGTGTCTGAAACGTGTCTCAACATAAGGGTAAATTGCGCGTATGTTTAGCGGCCTCCACGGGGGGGCATTTGACGCAACTATTGTGCGTGCAGGAGTCCTGGAAGGGCTATGATACGTTCTGCGTCACGTCGAAGGAAGTAGCTGTAGCGCGACTGGAGAAATACGGAAAAGTGTATGTGGTAGGAGACTGCAATCGGGAACATCCGTTACGGGCGATTGCCGTTCTATTCAGGTGTATGAAGGTAATCTTCCGTGAGAAGCCGGATGTTGTCATCAGCACGGGCGCCGCGCCCGGTGTTATTTGCTGTTTTTTAGCCAAGCTCATCGGCGCCAAAGTGACGTGGTTGGACAGTATTGCCAATACGGAAAAACTCTCGATGAGCGGGCGGATGATTAGGCCCTTTGCCGATTTGATTCTGTCGCAATGGTCCGAGGTCGCGAAAAAATATAACAACGTCAGTTACGTGGGCAATGTCATATGATTTTTCTCACTGTGGGGACGATATTACCTTTTGATCGTTTAGTCCGAGCCGTTGATGAAGCAGTCGGGCATGGCTTGATCCGGGATGAAGTCTTCGCTCAAATCGGAAAAACGAAGACCGTGCCTAAATACATCGAGTCCACCGACGTTTTGGACAAGGACACCTTTGGCGCCAAGGTCGAACAGGCCTCCAGTATTATCAGTCATGCGGGGATGGGCAGCATTACGATGGCTCTAACGAATAATAAGCCGTTGCTCGTCATGCCGCGTCTCAAACGTTTCGGTGAGCATGTCAACGACCATCAGTTGGGGACGGCCAGGAAATTCGAGGAATTGGGGTGTGTGGTTGTGGCGTATTCCGAAGAGGAGTTGCCGGACAAGGTGCGGCAGCTCGAAACCTTTGTCCCGAAGCAGAGGACGGCCACACCGGAGGTTGTCGCTCAGCGGATTGCGAGATTTTTAGATGAGCTTGCGAAAGCAAGTATGAAGTGATGAAACTCAAAACGATTGTAGTCCTTGCTACTGTTGTTTGTTTAATCGTTTCTGTCTGTGTCAATATGGTCTTATATCAGCAGGTAATGAATCAATATCGGATGCTTCAGCGGGTTCGGCTTGATCCGGCGTTTTCTCGTGTTTATTCGGGGGCGAATGATCGGGTCGAGGGACCTCAGCCCGGCGTCGCTCGCGTCATTTTCTTCGGCGATTCCCGGATGGCCTATTGGAATCCTCTACCCGACCTGGAGCATAGCCAATTATTGAATCGGGGTATGCCGTCGGAAACGACGGCCCAGGCCGTCTTGAGGCTTAAGCAGGATGTGCTGGAGCTCAAACCGGATATAACGGTCGTGCAAATCGGGATCAACGACCTGAAAAATATCGGATTGTTTCCGGATCGCAAGGATGAGATCGTCACGTCGTGCTGGGAAAATCTCACGACTATCGTCGAGCAGATGAGCGAGCATAATATTCACGTCGTTCTCCTGACGGTATTTTCTCCGGGGCCTGTAGATTTTTATCACAAATTACTATGGTCGAACGACATCCGTGAGGGAGTCGATCAGGTCAATGAAAAGATGATCGGTTTGATTCGGCCTGGGATAACCGTCGTCGATTGCGATGCGATCTTATCGCCAGGCCAAAGCATTAAGCCAGAGTATGCAGAGGGGACGTATCATCTGACTTCCGCAGGTTATGTCGCCCTCAATGATGCGTTAAGTCCGATCTTACAGAAACTCATACAAGACCGTTTGAATTGAAACAAATCCTATGCTGTTCAATAGTCTAACCTTTGGCATCTTTTTCATTATCGTCTTCGGGCTGTATTGGTTGTTACGCCGCTCGTACCGGTGGCAAAACGTCCTGTTGTTGGTGGCGAGCTACCTGTTCTATGGCTGGTGGGATGTGCGTTTTTTGGTCTTGATCGTGATATCGACGGTGGTCAGTTATTATTCGGCGCTATCCATCGAGAACAAATACGTAACCCTCGGCCAGCGGCTGCGGGCCTCCGGACTTATCATCTTTTCCTCGCTTGCTTTTCTTGGCTTTCGGTGGAGTGCCGTGGATTTGGCATTCTCGGGAGGAATCCGCTGTTTGAAGATTGACTGGACGCCTTTCCTCGCCGGCTTTTCGGAATACCGATGGACAATCCTGACGATCGTTTTGGCGACGGTTCTTGTGAATGCGGCTCATCCATTTTTACAGTCGTTGACCGTCGAGCGTCATCGGAAAGTCTTGTTGGGATTCAGTGTCGTTACCAACTTGACGATTCTCGGATTTTTCAAATACTACAATTTCTTTATTGACAATTTCTCGTACCTGGCGGAGTCATTATTCGGTCATGTCCCGAATGCTCTCATTTTAAACGTCGTGCTACCGGTCGGGATTTCCTTCTTTACCTTCCAGACGATGAGTTATGCCATCGACGTTTACCGTAAGAACATGACGGCCAGTCCATCATTGATTGAGGTGGCCGTGTACGTTTCGTTCTTCCCGCAGTTGGTCGCCGGTCCCATCGAGCGTGGGAAGCATTTGTTGCCGCAGTTCCAGCGGCCGCGAACGGTCGATGCCGAAGGTTTTCGCGACGGCGTATGGCTCATCGCCTGGGGGCTGTATAAGAAAATCGTCGTGGCCGACAATATGGCCCTCATCGTCAACGATGTGTTCGGGCCTTTTGACAATATGACGTCGGTGATGGCTGTTCCCGAAGATGGGATGCGCATGCTGGTGGCGATTTATGCGTTTGCATTCCAGATTTACTGTGACTTTTCAGGCTATACGGATATTGCACGAGGCACCGCTAAGCTGTTGGGCTTCGATATTATGTTGAATTTTAATTTGCCTTACATTTCCAGAAGTCCGTCCGAGTTTTGGAGCCGCTGGCATATCAGTCTCTCGTCGTGGCTGCGCGATTATCTGTACATCCCGTTGGGCGGCAACCGCGGAGGGACTTACAAGACTTATCGCAATTTAATGATTACGATGTTATTGGGCGGTCTCTGGCACGGTGCGGCCTGGACGTTTGTCTTATGGGGAGCCTTCCACGGCGCCATCTTAGTCGTTTATCGCATCTTTGTCCCGAATATGGACAAACAAAAGCCGACGTGGTGGCTCGGTGTGATCCAGGGACTCGTCATGTTTCATCTTGTGTGCCTTGGATGGCTCATCTTCCGAGCGCAAAATCTTGCAACGATCGGCATCTTTTTGAAATCGATTGTCCTGCATCCTCATTGGTCACCCGACGCGATCCAGTGTTTGAGAGGCTTGGTGTATTATTCCTGGTTTTTAATTCTGTTCCAGAGTATTCAGGGCTTCAGCGGAAAACTGAGTCCCATCACCCGATGGCCCTGGTTTGCGCGGTTGAACGTGTGGGTGTTATTAATTGTGTCGCTGATTAGCCTGGCGGCCAAGAGCGGACAGGAATTTATCTATTTTGCTTTTTGATGTTATGGGTGGAACTTCTCGAAAATATTGTTGGTTTGCGGTTAAGGGTATCTTCGCCATCGTTTATTTTATTTTTGCGGGGGAACTGTTCCTTCGGATTGTTGCCCCCGAAGCGATTCTTCCTCGCTATGTCTGCGCGACGAAGTATGGTATTCGCGGCAACGAGGCGAATCGGAGTTACTGGCATACGACGCCGGAATATCACATTAACATTCGGACGAATTCCGCGGGCATTCGGGCGGACAAGGAGATACCTTACGAGAAATGCACGGGCGTTAAGCGGATTGTCTTGTTGGGCGATTCGTTTGGCATGGGATACGGCGTCGATCTGGAAGACACGTTTTCAAGCCAGATGGAAAAGAACCTACAGGCGGCCGGGCTACCCTGTGAAGTCGTCAACTTATCCGTCTCCGGTCACGGTACGGCCGAACAATTGATTGCCCTTCGGGAACAAGGGTTCAAATATCAACCCGATTTGGTTTTGGTCGCCTGGCACGGCTCGGATCTGCAAGACAACGTCCGGGCCAATCTATATCGACTCGAAGGCGGTGAATTGGTTCAGGCGAGCAAAACGTATCTGCCCGGCGTTAAAACACGGGAGTTTCTCTTTCGGTTTGCGGTCTATCGATGGATGGCGGAATATTCACATATGTATAGTTGTTTACGCGAGAACGCCGCTCATTTAATCAAATACACGGTGCTCCCGGCGATACGCAGTTTGTCGAATGCGGATGATGCCCAGGAAAAACCTTCCGAGGACGCCAAGAAACGGATCGAAGCTTACCAAAAAAAGCTGTCGCTCGCGTTATTGAAAGAGATCGACAAGGCGTGTTCCGCCCACCGATCGAATCTGCTTATTCTGGATATTCCCGTCAAGCTCGACCGAATGGAATTTATGTCAACCTTTCCTGCAGATACGAATCCATCACATGACTTTAAGATATTCTCTCCGATAGCAACCTTTAAAAAGCAAAACGGAAAAAAGCTCTATTGGGAGGAATCAATGGGGCATTTTACTCCATTCGGCTGCCGGCTGGTTGGAGAGGGACTGGCGGTGATGATTATCGATTCAGGTTTGCTCGAAACGAGAGGCTGTCAAAATGGGGGATAAAATGGATCGGGTGGATTGCTGTGTGAAGGCTGACATACCCGCCGTCGCACGCATACATCTGAAGATTTTTGGAAATCCAAACGACGAGCCGTCCGAGGGCCTCAAATCGTACTATGAGATGGTTCTATGCGGTAATCCATGGTGTGATGAGGAACTACCCTCATTGGTCTATCGGTCGAAAGAAGGGACCGTTGAGGGATTCGTAGGCGTGATTACCCGCCGGATGAATTTTAAGGGCAAATCGATCCGAGTGGCGATCCCGCATCGTCTCATGGTGGCGCCGGATTGCAGCTCTCCGATGGCGGTGTTGAAAATGATTAAACGCTTTTTGTCCGGACCGCAGGATTTATCACTCGGCGACGGGGCGAACGATCTCGGCAAGAAGTTCATGGAAGGAATGGGGGCGACGACGTCAAAAATATATAGTATGAACTGGCTGTGTTTTCTCCGTCCGTTTTCTGTAATGAGAAATCTTGTCGGCAAGTACAACGCGTTGAAATGGATCGGCGCCGCGTCATGGCCGGTATGTTCTTTGATGGATTCTCTTGCCCTTAAAATTCCACACAATCCTTTACGACCGAAACACCCGGAGGGTTGTACGGCTAAAGAAATGGACAGTCAGGCGTTGCTTTCCAGTATCACTGACTTTTCAAAACGTCGTGCGTTGTATCCCGAGTACGATGCGGATACGATCCAGTGGCTTTGGGATTTCCTCAAGAGCAACACACAACGCGGCCAATTGCGGGGGTACGAAGTCCGTAATGTAAAAAACAAACAAATCGGTGCTTATCTTTATTATTTGAACTCGAAAAAACTGATGGAGGTGATGCTACTGTTGGCCCGTGAAGATTCCACCGATATGGTATTCGACCATTTGTTGAGTCATGCGTTCGATTGCGGCGCGATCGGTGTATGGGGGCGAATGGAACCGAGATTTCTGCAGAGTATGTGGAACCATCACTGTTTCGTTAAACGTGGAAGCTGGGCCGTCGTTCACGCCAAAGATCCTGAAATTTTGAACGTGATCAATCGCGGCGATGCGATCCTGACAGCGTTAGAAGGAGAATTGTGGCTGCGATCGCCCGGTGATATGTTGTAGTGTGATGATGGGATTGTCATAACGGTTATTAACCGTACGGATAAACGATACGTGCACCTCATGGGATGGAGATGTTATGTCGGAACAAGATAAGAAAAACTATGTTGAGACGGTAAGACAATTTGTTGTTGAGAAATTTCTCTTCGGAGACCATGATGGATTCGGGGAGGAGACGTCCTTCCTGGAAGAAGGCATCATTGATTCGACCGGTATTTTGGAGCTTGTGATGTTCCTCGAAGAAACCTACGGCATCAAGATAGAGGATGAAGATCTGATCCCACAGAATATGGACAGCCTTCGGGACATCGCCCAGTTCCTGGATGATAAGTTAAACGCAAGTCCCGCCGCAGAAGCATAGGGCGCGGGGGCACTCACTTTCTTTAACAGGGACATCGTATGGTAATCGACCATCTCGGCATTGTTGTGACTTCGATTGAGGACGGGATACGCCACTGGGAAGATGTCTTTGGGTATCGGCAAATGACGGAGGTGGTCGTTAACTCAAGGCAAAACGTTAAGGTCGTTTTCCTGGCGAAAGAGCAGTCCATAACGGTCAAGCTCATCGAGCCGGTGGATGAAGCGTCGCCGGCGTATCGTCTGGCGAAAAGAGGAGGGGGACTCCATCACCTGTGTTTTAAATGCGAGAACATCGACCGCGAGCTCGGCCAATTGACGCAAAAAGGATTGCGGGTTTTGAGCCAGCCGGCGCCGGGCGAGGCGTTTGAGAATGAGAATATTGCGTTTATTTTCGCCAAGCAGGGATTGAACATCGAGTTAATCGATACGGACAAAAAAGCTATGCGTCGATTTTAGCTCATGGGGTATGAATGTTTGTATTGTTTCGGGTATCGGCCCGTTTAACTATTCTGCGTGTTTCACCGTCGAGACGAATTCTTTACGTACACGATGCGGTGAAATGAGTGATTGAGGGGATGAATTAAGTTGAGGCGAAGTGAAATGAGTTCAATTAAAGAAACAGTACGGAATTTTGTGGTGGAGCATTTTCTCTTTGGAGAGGGCGATTCCCTCCAGGGGGACACGTCTTTTCTGGAAGAGGGCATTATCGATTCGACGGGTATCCTGGAGCTCGTGATGTTTCTTGAAAAGACGTACGACATTAAAATCGAGGACAGCGAGCTTGTCCCGGAGAATTTCGATACGCTCGATAGTATTGCTCACTATTTAAATAAAAAGCTATGTGTGGAATAGCAGGACTTTGCCATATTGACGGCCCGGACGGGATTTCCCTGAATCTTCTGAAGAAGATGATCGGCGTCCTGAGCCATCGCGG
>JAFGTG010000524.1 GCA_016934255.1 Sedimentisphaerales bacterium | reverse complement strand
TGTCTTATTGTCATTGATTTCTGCCGCCATTAGTCTTTACCATAAGCGATCGTCAAAGCTGTCATCGCACGAGACAATAGCATACTGACGGCCTTCGCACTCTTGCCCAGTCTCTCTGCTATTTCGGCATGCGAAAATCCCTCGATTCGTTTGAGAACGATGACCTGCTTGTATTCAGGCTTCAACTCATCTAACGCTTTCTCCAACCTGTCCAACGCCTCTTTCTTCCTAACGATGACACTCGGTGTTGTAGCTGCAATAGGGCTCAATCTGCCACCTAAAGCGCTTCCAGTCTGCCTTCTATGTTCTTTAAACGGAATTTCTTTACGAATATCACGTTTGTCGGCATGAAATTCATCAAAAATATCTCGTATCTTATTTTCCGCAATCCTGGACAGCCATCTGAGAAAATCTCCTTCGCTCTGGTAGGTGAAGTCCCTCAAGCCCCCCATCGCCAGAATAAGAACATCCTGAACAACATCGACGGAATCAAGTTTGGAGCGCAACTCCCGATTTAGACGAAATCGAATAATCCGCCGCACCCGCTCACTATAAACGCAGCACAGTTGATTCAAAGCCGCCTGATCTCCCCCTTTGGCTAAAGCGACCAGGCGTTGAGTTTTTTCATTGTCGATAGACATTCTCTATCGCTAACCTCAAGCATATATTGACATTACGTTGATCTTAACATTTTTTTAAAAATTTCTCAAATAAATCGTTGAGCTACGCCAGTTTTCCCGTTTGTAGAGGTGAAGCCAACGAGCTTGATGAACCGGTTCTTCAACAAAGGATTTGATATAAACTGAATTACACGGAAAAGAGACGCGATAATATTAGCCGTTCCCTGTTCGTGCGGGGACAAGATTTGAAAGGATAGTTCAGATGAAAACGAGAATTTTATTCATGCTGGTTCTGGCTCTGGGCATGGCTTCCATGAGTTTGGCAGTCGAGGGTTCTTGGGCTATGAAAGCTGACATGCCAACGGCAAGGATGTATCTGTCCACTAGCGTCGTGGATGGGAAGATCTATGCCATAGGCGGCGCCTCAAAAGTAGAGGTAGGAATCTCTGCCGTAGAGGAATATGATCCGGCGACAGATACTTGGACGGAAGAATCGCCCATGCCAACGCCAAGATGGGGTTTCTCGATGAGCGCTGTCGATGAAAAGATTTACGCTATAGGAGGAGCCGAAGGTCATCCTGTCTCAGCGTTAAAGACTGTGGAAGAATATGATCCGGCGACAGATACCTGGACGACAAAATCCCCCATGCCAACAGCACGATGGGGTCTGTCCGCCAGTGTCGTCAATGGGAAGATCTATGCGATAGGAGGTGGAATACCAGGAGGGTATACCCATGTGCAAGAATATGATCCCGTGACGGATATTTGGACAAGAAAGGCCAATATGCCGATTGGGAGATACGGCTTTTCCTGCAGTGCAGTGAACGGAAAAATATACGCTATCGGCGGGGTAACGTGGTATCCGACTACTACGTCGAGAGTGGATGAATACGATCCCGTAACGGATACGTGGACTCAGAAAGCCGATATGCCAGCACCAAGGACGTATTTCTCCACCAGTGTCGTGAATGGAAAAATCTATGCCATTGGAGGTTCAGATCACCCGGATAGAGCACCTCTTTCGATTGTGTATGAATATGACCCAGAGACGGATATCTGGACGACGAAAGATGACATGTTGACACCACGGATGGTTTTATCCACCAGCGTTCTGAATGGAAAGATTTACGCCATCGGCGGTTCGACAAGAGCTATAACGTGGAATGCTTCGGTAACAGTAGAAGCATATGATCCCAATCCTCTTGTCGTTGATTTTAACGGCGATGGAGCCCTTGATATCAATGATCTTGTAATACTCATTGAATATTGGGGCACCGATGAGCCGCTCTGTGATATTGCTCCGCCGCCTATTGGCGATGGGATCGTTGACATATTGGACCTGGAGCTCTTCATGAGCTACTGGGGGCAGGAAAATATGTCGGAAAATCAATAGAGAATGAATGATGTAGTTGAGTAAATAATTTCGACCCCGGCATTGTCGATTCTGCTGACATGTGAATCATTGTGGACCACTGGGGCACAGACAATAAACTATGTGACATCGGCCCAATGCCCTGGGGCGATGGGATTGTCGATGTCCAGGACCTGATCGTGCTCGCCGAGCATTTGTTCGAGGAATTTCCTCCGACTCAATAAACTGAATATTCCAAACCGGATCATATTAAGGGCTGGCAGTTCAGATGAGCTGTCAGCCCTTGTTATTTGGAACCATTCGAGTTAAAAAATCCAGCCATCACTTTCCCAATAGCAGAGACATGGCTTACGGAACGAGATTTGAATGCAAACGATGGAGATTTCGTTATGATGATGTCAACCGCGAGTTACGTTCATGGATTTATGCCTTCAGGTCTGTTGAAAAACTCTTTGTGTAATGTTTGAGATTACCGCGCGATTCTTCGAATCGGCTCCTTGGGGCCAGGCCCGCAATGACACGAAAACGCACTTTTCGTCATTGCGAGGAACGCAGCGACGAAGCAATCTCAGCTTTTTCAACAGCCCCTCTATCCCTAATATCTCCGGTGCTCATATTAGAAAGGTAAATGAAGTTCCTTGCTGTCAGCTAATCACGAATGTAGCTCTGACCCCAAACGTTTCCCCAACGCAGCGGTTATATTTGCCCTCTGTACAGGTCTTTCGCGGCCGGTTAGTGCTTGCTTTGCTTTGCCAGCGTATCGACAACCGTCTGTTGAAAAGCCTGACGAACGCTGCTCGCATCGCTGTTTGGGAAATTCGATCGTTGCACCATAAGGATATACGCGATGCCACGGACGGGATCGATCCACTCTTGCGTGCCCCAGGCGCCGCCGTGGCCGAACGTGCCGGGCGATAGCATTGCGGCCACACCCTCGTGTGGCGTACGCAGAATGCACGTTCCGATACCCCAACCGTAGTTGGCGCCGTGGTTGCCGAACCGGGCGGACTGGAAGAAACCGCAGGGAAGCGGACCTGTCTGTACCGTGGTGAGCAGTTTCATCGCGGCGGGGCTGAGATAGCGTTTCCCATCGAGCATCCCCCCGCCGAGCAACATCTGGCAGAACCGCGCGTAATCAGGGCCGGTCGAGTAGAGTCCGCCATTGCCCAGTGGCGGACGATCGCGCACGCCGAAGTCGGCGCGTGGAGGCGTCGCTTCAAGCGCGCCCGTCACCCGGTTCTTCGCATAGGCGGTCACAACGGATTGATCCGCGGGATAAAACGTCGTGTTCTTCATGCCCAACGGGTCCAAAATGCGTTGCTGCACGAACGCGTCGAAGGATAGGCCGCTGACGACCTCAGTGATCCGTGCGGCTAAGTTGATGCCTGATTGCGTGTATTTCCACTTGGCGCCGGGCTCATACTGCATGGGGGCGGCTATATAGAGTGGGATGAGATCGGAGAGCGTGCGCGCGTTGCGAGCCCCGTTGGAGGGCGCTTCGCCCAGGCCCGAGGTGTGGGTGAGAATCTGGGTAATTGTGATGTTGGCGGACCGGCCCGAGGGCGTCTTCAGAGTGGCGAAGGCCGGGATATACTTCGCCACCGGATCAGCCACATTGAGCTTGCCTTCATCGTGAAGCATCAGGACGGCCGCCGCGGTGATGGGTTTCGTCATCGAGGCGATCCAGAACAGCGAGTCAGGCTGCATCGGCTTACCGGCCGCGATGTCGGCCTGCCCGTTCGCCCCAAGGTGCAGAACCTTGTCCCTGGTGACAACGACCGTCACCGCGCCGGCGATCTCGCGCGCGTTAATGGCCTCTTGAAGTGCGGCGCTGACTCCGGGAAGCTGAGGTACGGCACACCATGCGACCATCGGAAAACACATCAGAACAGACAAGAGCGGGAATCTTGTGGACATGAACAATTTCTCCTTTCGGCCTGGAATCTCGGCCATCGCCTTCATAACCGGTGTCCCCATGAAAAGCAAGGCTACTGTATCGCCCCAGGGTTGTCGGACACTCAACAAGATACGATTATGCTACCTTATAGGGTGAATTGCAAGCACTTCTTCGAGATTGAGCAGGTGTTGGGTATCGATAGAACGCAGGGAAATTGTCAAACGAATCGAACGAATCAGTGTAAGCACCGACCATGCCCCGTCCTCCATCGCAAAATCTTATGTCTTTAAGTTTTGGACTGATCTTGCCAATTCATAGAGTGTTACGTATCTGATTCAAGACTCTGAAAAGGACTAACCTGGACGGAAACAATCGCCGGAAGATATTATAGGGTAAAGGAGGGGCCGAGAAAATTAAAGGTACCAAGAAAATTAAAGGTACCAGGTACGAATGGCACGGTCCCTATAATCCTTTTTTCTAACGGAATTGCCAGATGATTTGATGGAGCCTATGCAACTCGAAGAAGAATTGTTTCACCTTCAGGGCGATGTTATGCCGCCAGTGTTACCTGAAGAACGTTAATATGAACGCGTTCCTAAGCATGTGTATCCGCTTTGATCTTTAAGACTTCGTGTTCGACGAAGACTTTTGATTCTTCCGAAGTAAACTCTCGATCACACGCCCTACAGTAGAAACCTGTTTTACAGTCAAAATGCACTTCCGGACGATGACATCGAGGACAAACAATGGTTTGATTTTCAGGATGAGACATTTTATTATCAGACCTCCTTCCAACCATGATATGCTTCTCATTTTAGATTCCAGCCGGATGATTTATCGACATAATCCGAGCGACTATTAAGCAAAGTTTTCGATAAAGAACTCGATCTGCTCAGTCGGATTCGATATGCTCAATGCAGAATTTCAGCCTTCAAGCCCCTGCGTTGCTTACTCAAAGGTGCTGTTTCCTCTCCCTCCGCAAAACAGGAGCTTTTCAAGGTAAATACGTGTTATTACGTATTTTCCTTGTTCTCCTTGTCTCACACGAAGAAAAGGTCGATAAAAACATGCGGCGACATCTGGAGTAGATGCAATTGTTCGTTTCAACGGTTGCCCTCTATAAGGCAAAATCCATAGATTTCTGCGTGATAGGGAGGGTAAAATATCAGAGCACTCTAC
Organism: Sedimentisphaerales bacterium; assembly: GCA_016934255.1. Lineage (GTDB taxonomy): Bacteria > Planctomycetota > Phycisphaerae > Sedimentisphaerales > Anaerobacaceae > JAFGTG01. Next base: position 12,980 of record JAFGTG010000524.1, on the reverse strand, counting down.
CAGATCATCATCCAGTCTAAAAATTAAAAACCCATCGAGCGATCTTTGTTCCGGGATGTATGAACTTACTTTTAAGACCTGGCTCAAAGCCGGAGATATCATGAGTGAGCACATCGCCACAGTCCCTCCGGAATGCTCCGTGGCGGCAGCGGCGAAGACCATGTGGCGCAATAATATATCCTGTCTTGTTGTTTTAGATAACGAGACGCTATCAGGGATCGTCACGGAGACCGATATGCTGAAAAGGACATTTGCCAAAGGAGATAAATTCAACAAGATAAACGTAGCGCAGATCATGTCGTCTCCGGTCCGAAGCATACAGCGCGATCTTTCGATCATGGACATCAGTGAAATCATGAAAGCGGAAATCATCAGACGACTGGTGGTTCAGGCTGAAGGGTCATGTCTTCCCCGGTCGTGACCGTCTCCGCACACTACTCCGTTCCGAACGCCCAGAAACTCATGGAGAGAGCAGAATTCGCCGTCTGGTGGTTACCGAGTTCGATACCTCACCCAGCAGTCAAGAGACTCTTGTTGGAATGATCACTCAGACAGACATCCTTGAGTCACTTCGGGCGACGTTGCTGGAAGAGGAAAAGAACTACGTTAGCCATCTGGTCGATTCGGAAGAATGCATTTACGCGGTCGATTCGGATCTCAACACAACGTACGTTAGCCCCTCCCTCATGGAGCTGCTTGACGTGATGGACTCAACCGAACTGATCAACAAACCCTTCTTACCTGAGAGCGCTTTTGGCAGGCCCCCCGACAGCGAAGTCAGGTAGCCGCTCAAATGAGCAGAGTAATTCTCTGCGTTGAAGCGTTGGCCTTGAAGACGGCTACGGGGAAGAGATTGTCTTTGCTTCCCTTTTGCGCGCCAATCAGGAGTCTAAAAGGTGAAATTTGTGGCAGCTATGGTATTGTTTACAGGCAGACTTCGCAAAGGAACTCTGCACCGATTGAAAAAGCAGGCACGACGATCTCATCTATAGGGTAAAGGGGCAAGCTCCTTTGCAATCACAAAGCAGGAGTTTTTCGACAAAAACTACATATTTGTAGATTTAATTTTAAAAATCTACATATTTGTAGATACAGGCCTTTTTAAACAGGCTCTCACATTCCAATTTAACTCATTGCCATTCAAAGGCTTATACGATTTATCGTTTCTAATATTTGGTTTGGCATGGGGATTGCTCAGCCTCTTTATGGTGTAGTTATATCTTCATTTGAAAAGGTTGTAGCGTTGTATGTGACGTAGGCTCGTTTGCCCTGAGTGGCCAGATGGAGAGACAAAGATGATGGTAAACAAGAAACGTACAAGTAGAAATTGGGGTGCGATGGGCTTCGTCGCCGTGCTATCGACGATGATCTTGAGCAGCCGCGCGCTGGCCGATGAGCAGGGGATTAGCACCGAGCAGCTCAAACAGAGCCTGGATACGGTGTGGGTGCTCATCGCGGCTTTTTTGGTGTTCTTTATGCAGGCGGGTTTCGGGATGGTGGAGGCCGGGTTTATCCGGGCCAAGAACACGTGCAACATCCTGACGAAAAACTTCCTCGATTTCTGCATGGCCTCGTTAGGCTTTTTTGTTGTGGGTTACGCCTTTATGTTCGGCTCCGGCAACGGCTTTATTGGAACGGATGGATTTTTCCTGGCCGGACTGGGAGATAAGACCACCAGCGGGATTCCGGTGTTTGCGTTCTGGCTGTTCCAGGCGGCGTTTTGCGGTGCAGCCGCGACGATCGTCGCCGGCGGGATGGCTGAACGGATGAAGTTTACCGGATATCTGATGTACTCATTCATCATTTCGGCCTTAATCTACCCCATCATCGGCCACTGGGTCTGGGGCGGCGGATGGTTGGCGGGTAAAGGCTTTTTCGATTTCGCCGGCTCGACGGTCGTCCATACGACCGGCGGCATCGCGGCCTTAATCGGCACAATTATTCTTAGACCTCGGGAAGGCAAATACGCTCCCGACGGCCGGGCCAACGCCATCGCCGGGCATAACATTCCGCTGGCGTCGCTGGGCGTGTTTATCTTATGGTTCGGGTGGTTCGGATTTAATCCGGGCTCGACCCTCGGCGTCCATGATGGCGGTTTTAGTATCGGCCGAGTGGCCATCAATACGAACCTGTCGGCGGCGCTGGGTGGCATCTTTGCGATGTTAATGGTGTGGAAGCGGTTCGGCAAGCCGGACCTCTCGATGGCCATGAACGGCGCATTGGCGGGGCTGGTGGGGATAACCGCGCCTTGTGCGTGCGTCGAGCCCTGGGCGGCGTGCGCCATCGGGGCTATATCGGGTGTTATTGTCGTCCTAGGCGTTCAATTCCTCGATAAGTTACATATTGACGATCCCGTCGGCGCCGTGCCCGTTCACGGCATGTGCGGGATCTGGGGGACCATAGCGGTCGGCATCTTCGGGAAAGCCGCATTAGGCACGGCCAACAACGGCTTACTTTACGGCGGGGGCGTCAGCCAGCTTGGTGTCCAGATTTTAGGCTCGCTTTCAACCGTGGTGTTCGTCCTTGTCGGCATGGGACTTGTGTTTAAGCTGATCGATGTAACGATCGGATTGAGAGTGAGTCGAGACGAGGAATTACGGGGATTGGATATCGGCGAGCACGGGATGGAAGCGTACTCCGGATTCCAGGTATTTACAACGACATAAGCCAAGGCTGATCGTTCAGGAGAGACAAAAATGAAACTCATTATAGCGTATATTCAGCCGCACAAACTGCAAGACGTAAAAAAATCACTGTACGAAAAAGAGGTCTTTAAGATGTCCGTCACGAACGCCCTTGGTTGCGGGGCGCAGAAGGGCTATCACGAAAGTTATCGCGGTGTGGACTTCGAGGTGAATCTTCTCAAGAAGGTCCGGATCGAGATCGCGGTGAACAATGACTTCGTGGCCAGAACCATCGACGCGATTATCAAAGGCGCCCGAACGGGGCAGATCGGCGACGGCAAGATATTTGTACTGGATTTGGTCGAATGTATCCGCATTCGAACCGGTGACAAAGGTCACGATGCCATAGGATAGGGATAAAAAATCTCAATGCCAACAAGAAGAACTAATTGAAAGGAAACGAAAAATGACACCAACAAATCTCTCTAAATCCGCCAAGGTAAGCTCAATCTTCCGGCATTCCGGCCGCATCCGTATGAGTTCCATCTCTATTACGATTGTTAATAGACACATTGTGGTCTTCCCCTAAGGGGTTGGCATTGGGTTGTGGGTGAGGCTTGTTCTCGATTGCCGCTCGTTTCCGGGCAGTTTGTAAGCGCAAGCCTTGCCCCTTATTACCTTCCGTTCAACAGCTACCGTCTGTTTTTCAGAATCCGAGGTAAGGCCTAAATTGAAGATTGACAACATGCGGGAAAGGTGTACAACGAAAAGCAATTTAATAGAAGTCTTCTGCATCTCAGATATTAAGGAGCACTACGATGAATAAACCCGATGAATCCGTCGCCGAAGTTTTTGGTTCGAATGTATTTAACGACACCGTCATGCGCGAGCGTCTGCCGAAGGAGGTGTACCAATGCCTGAAGCAAACCATCGACGGCGATAAACCGCTCGATGCCGCGAGTGCGGACGTGATCGCCAACGCGATGAAGGACTGGGCGGTCGAAAAGGGAGCCGCACATTTCTGCCATTGGTTCCAGCCGATGACGGGATCGACCGCGGAAAAGCACGATTCGTTCATCTCCCCCACGCCTCAGGGCGGCACGATCATGGAGTTCAGCGGAAAGGAGCTCAGCCGGGGCGAGCCGGATGCGTCGTCGTTCCCATCGGGCGGATTGCGGGCGACGTTCGAGGCCCGAGGCTACACCGCGTGGGATTGCACGTCTCCCGTTTTTGTCAAAACGGATGGCGAAAATACAGCGCTATATATACCCAGCGCCTTTTGCTCGTATATCGGCCATGCCCTGGATAAAAAGACGCCGTTGCTCCGCTCGATGGACGCATTAAACAAACAAGCCATGCGCATCCTTCGAGTCCTGGAGAATACAACATCCAATCGCGTCACAGCGACGCTCGGACCCGAGCAGGAATACTTCCTTGTGGACAGGTCCTTCTACGAAGAGAGACTTGACCTGATCCTCACGGGCCGGACGCTCTTCGGCGCGCCGTCGCCGCGGGGCCAGGAGATGGACGATCACTACTTCGGCGCCCTTCACGAGCGCGTCGCGTCGTTTATGCACGAACTGAACCTGGAGTTATGGAAGTTAGGCGTCTCAGCCAAGACCCAACACAACGAAGTCTCGCCGGCTCAGTACGAACTGGCGCCGGTCTTCGCCACGGTGAACGTCGCGACCGACCACAATCAGCTGGTCATGGAAACGTTGCGAAAGGTCGCCTTGAGACACGATTTCGTATGCCTGCTCCACGAAAAGCCTTTCGCCGGCGTGAACGGCTCCGGCAAGCATAACAACTGGAGCATGGTCACCGACGACGGCATCAACCTGCTGGAGCCGGGCCAGACGCCGCATGAGGATATGATCTTCTTAGTCATGGTCTGCGCGGTCATCAAAGCGGTGGATAAATACGCCAAGCTGCTTCGCGCCAGCGTCGCCAACTCCGGCAACGAGCATCGCCTCGGCGCCAACGAAGCCCCGCCGGCCATCGTCTCGATCTTCCTCGGCGATCAGTTGAGCGATATCCTGGACCAGTTGGCGGCGGGTGGAGCGAAGTCGTCGAAACAGGGCGGCGAGTTGAAGCTGGGCGTTTCGACTCTTCCCCCCCTGCCGAAGGATTGTACGGACCGCAACCGCACGTCGCCGTTCGCCTTTACCGGCAACAAGTTCGAGTTCAGAATGGTCGGCTCGACGCAATCGACGTCGGGGCCGATGTTCGTGCTCAACACGATCGTGGCCGATATTTTAAGCGATATCGCCGACGAATTGGAAAAGGCCAAGAACGTCAAATCAACGGCCCAGAAGATCCTCAAGCAAATCGCCACGGAACATCGACGGATCATCTACAACGGCGACAACTACACCGACGAATGGGTCGAAGAAGCGAAACGACGCGGGCTTGCCAATATCCGCTCGACGGTCGCCTCACTCGAGACCATCATGGACAAGGAGCACGTGGCCGTCTTCAAGAAGCACGGCGTATTGACGGAAGCGGAATTGCACGCGCGAACCGAGATTCTGCTCGAGGCTTACAGCATGTCCATCAACATCGAAGCCTTGACGATGCTCAATATAGCCAAGCGTCAGATCCTCCCGGCCTGTATCGAATATTCATCCGTATTGGGAAGTGCGGTCGGCGCGGTCAAATCGGCGGGAATCAAAACGCCGCCGCAGAAGAAGCTGCTGGAAGACGTCTGCCGTCTGATCGAACAACTGAACAAGAATATCGCGGACCTCGAAAAGACCGTGGCCGCAACGCGGAAAGTCGCGGACGCCACGAAGAACGCTCGAAAATACAGGGACGACGTCATCCCGGCGATGCAAACCCTGCGCGCCACCGCCGACGCCCTGGAAACCATCGTGGACGCCGAGCTATGGCCCATCCCGACCTACGCGGAAATGCTCTTTATAAGGTAACACATGGGCCTTCTCTTTTAGGCACTCTAACAAAACTAAGATCTTATGGGCTTGTCAATCTGAGCGCAGCGAAGAATCTCAGTCTCTACAACGGAAGAGAGCCCCTTCGCTACTCTCAGGACCTACCCTGATCCTGTAGGGTGTGCAACTATGTTGCACACGCGGCATTGGATGGATTGTGGCGCACGTCGGCTTAACCCGCGTGTGCAAAAACGAAATTTGCAAACCCTACCGATACTTATGAGAAAGAAACCGGTGAATACGAAGAAGAATCCTGAACGTGAGAATCGCATCACGGAGGAGATCATCGTCGATGCGAACGGCCCCGAAGAACAAGCGATGGGCTGGTATTACTACCTTAAAGACACCTTATATTTTCCGTTTACTGCGACCTGTATCGCGGAAAGAGCCATCTCACCTTTACGAAAAGGCGACGAAGTCGAAGTTCTGAATATGGCCCCTGAAGAAGAATGCCAACATGAGATGTTTGTGATGATTCGATGGGAGATACGGCAGGGCCTGGCCGTTCCACTATCGCTATTGAGACCCATTACCGACTCGGACGAAGACACAATTGAGGCCGTTGAAGACTGGCATTATTGGATTGACCAGGGATATGTTCTGTGAATGAGCCCTGTAGGCTGTGTCCGCCTCCGGCGAATTGCACACGCGGCATTGAAAGGATTGTGGCGCACGTTGGCTTAATCCGCGTGTGCAAAAACGGAATTTGCACACCCTACCGATACTAACAAAACTAAGGTTTTATGGATTTGTCATTCTGAGTGAAACGAAGAATCTCAGTCTTTGCGGCTGAATTGAGACCCTTCGCGCAGCCTGTCCTCGAGCGAAGCGAAGGGCTCAGAGCTTGCCCTTGAGCCTGTCGAAGGGGTGACAAGGGAGAGATTTTGTTAGAGTGCCTAAATCACTTTGCAGCTTGACTGGGCGTATAAAATTCCCCGGAGAGAATAGTACAATACGCCCGATAACCAATAACCACCAATCAATCATCTATAAAAAAATTCATTTCTTCTGCTTTTTCTTGGCCTTTTGAGTTTTCTTTTATAACGGTCCTCTTTACAGACGATATTTCTTCCAGCAACAGCGAGAACACGCACCTTGGGGAATATTTCATAAAGTTTGTCTCATTATTCCTTGTGAAAGGAAAAACAATGGTTCGCCAAGATTCACATATGTCCGCATCGCCTGCCTTAGATGATAACGTTCTGAAAGAAATGTACGTCGAATACAACATTGCGTGTGATCGCCTTGTAAGCAACCCCGAAAGCCTGCTGTCTTTTACGAAAGATTACGCCGAAAGGACCGGTCAGCAGGCCGAAGCTGCCCAATTATCTCATCGTCTGCTTACTCTTCGCAAACTTGGTCAAGACAAGGGTGGGCTACCCAGACTCAGGCGGGCATATAATGGAAGAAATTGATACTTCTAAAAAGTCTGTTCAATCCACAGTCAAGAGCCTTGAATGGATCTATGGAGTTGTTCTTGCCTTATCGATCAGCGAGGCATTCATACAATTTGCATCAAATCCGAATTCCGAAGTGCTTGGGATTCAATGGAACCGACTATTATCTCTTTGTTCTTTTTTGCTTCTTGTTGTTCCATTCTATCATGGTATGTCACGTTATTTTTGTGAAATGTATAATTCAGATCAGATCAACTCCCGTTATGCGGTTTGGCTTCTTTTTGATTGCATTGCCTTTACAGTAGAAGCTGGTCTATTCTTCATATTGACACGCTCTTTATCAAAGAATCTTTGGTTACAGTTTGTTTTGGTCATCATCGTTCTTCTCTTATGGGATATCATTTGGGGGGCGTTTGTTTGGAAATACCGTACGAATATAATCAGGTTTTGGGTGATTGTTAATCTCTGCACGATACCTTTACTTTTAACAGTACTATTTTTTTGCAAAAGCGCTTCATGGTGGGGTATATCACTAACGTTCATCGTCATCCTTGTTAGAACAATAGTGGATTACCGAAAAGGATGGAATTTTTATTTTCCGATACCCAAGATAGAGAGTACAGAGCGTATTATACGAACATAGTTATAGGTTTGAATAAGTAGGATGACTTTCAGGAGTTCGGGTTATGGCGATTATTACTGGTGACAATCTTTGTAGCGTAATTGATGAATTGTTATGTCGAAATGCCAAGTTATATCATGCCTGCCAGTTGGCCGATTTCAAAAGCTATCTTCAAGTTGGTGGGATTCCATCGCGTAACCTGATAACAACAGAGGATCTTCCCTACACAGCTTTCGATACCGACAGTGGAGATCAACAAAAAGGAACTTGGAAATTGGTCTTTTTTAACCTATCCGATTTTGGTTACTGGTTTGCTCAGGGCAAAAACAACATTCCCAATCCATATGGCCCCATCCTGCTGTGCTTCGATCCAGAGGTATTAGAACATGCAAATGACATTTCAATCACACTCTGGTCGGCAGGTGCACGTGATTTCAATCGCGAAATAGATGGAATTACCGCCGAAGACGTTCCAAGGTTATTCGTTGATTCCAAGAGTGCGCGTGTACGATTTCGAGATAAACTTCGGGATGAGTTTGACAATCAAAAAGCAGAATCCCCTGAGATAAACTGTTCTTTCGAGAATGAGTTGGCCGTGATGGATTATCTTGCATACATCCGTGTTGATCCATATGACTTTAATACTTGTTCCTTGTTAGATGTCGTTCGTGAAACCGTCGAAGAGTTTGGTCTTTACAGTCGAGTGTTTGAACGAGACTGCCTTGATGGCCACATACCAAGATACCAAATATTGTGGGACGCGATCACACGAAGTGCTTCAAGTGGAGGCGATGTCCTCGCAGAGATTGGACAAAACCCACTTATGTCCTCCTGGGCGGATCGGATTCGAACACAACCTAATTTATCTTTTCAATTTCAACGATATACGAAGTACCTCCTCAATGGCACTGTTAGCGAGTGTTTATCGTAGAAAATAAATCTTATGAAGCGCGTGGCTGTCCCCATCACCAACAACCGAGCTTATCTCCAGGCTAAACAGATCGCTTTTTCGGCATGATAATCCATGCGATGAAATAGGTAGCGAGAAGCGGTATGATCCCGGTGGTCAGGCATAAGAATACCGTTACAATTCTTACGGTTGTGGGATCGATATCGTAGGTTTCACCAAAACCGCCACAAACGCCGAAAATCTTCTTGTCTTTCCTGGCTAAGTACAGTTTTTTCATTTTAGCGCTCCATTTCTCCCTCTAACAGAGACGCTTGCGAGGGCGGTTTTCTTCAAATTTTTTCAGGCTTTTCCCCCCTGTCGGGCAATTCCAGAAGCCGCACATCCTCCATATCAACTTGCCGACCGGAAGCACGCTTGGATGCGATAAGATCCTCTTTGGAGAGAATGAATAGGTCCAGTCCTTGATAGGTGACGGTCTTGCGTCGAGACCAGGCATCCTGAAATGAGACGCCGGGTGTGCTGGTTTGTACATCAATCCGTACTCGGTCGTTGAAGACCGTGATTTCATGGGACACAAGGTCACAGGCGTTGGTCAACGTAGCCGTACCGAACCCTGCTTCCTCCAGAGCTCTAAGAAGCTGTTCGGCGTTTTCGGTCGTCGCCTCAATCAAGATATCCAGGTCGAAAGTCACGCGGGGAACGCCATAGAGCACCGAGGCAACACCTCCGATGACTATATATTTGACGTCATGTCGTTGAAAGGACTTGAATACGTCCTTCAGATGGTTGAGCACGGCTTCGATCCTTTAGATTGGGATTGATCGACAGGGCTAAGTCAACAAAACTACAGAAAACGTCCATGCGTTCAGACATAGAAAGAGACCGAAACCAACGAGTCTTGGCCTCTATCGATTCCTGACTTCTGTCGTGGTGAACGGATAGGTTCATATGTTCTATTTTATCATATTGCCCCATAATTTACAAAGAAAGAACGCTGACACCGACACGGTGTTTTATCATCCTCGATCTTTAATATTGAATACTATTTCAATGTTACATGTCCAACTTTTCGCGCAGGTGGCTGCGGAGTTGATCCGTGGAGACGCGGGCTTGCTCCATGGAATCGCGGTCGCGGACGGTGACGGTCTGGTCCTCCAATGTCTGGCCATCGACCGTGATGCAGAACGGTGTGCCCGCCTCGTCCTGTCGTCGATAACGCCGACCGACCGCGCCCTTTTCGTCGTAGAAGCAATTGAAAGACTTCTTTAAATCGTCGTAGATGTTCCGCGCGATCTCCGGCATGCCGTCCTTACGGACCAGCGGGAAGATCGCTACCTTCACGGGCGCCAGGGTGGGATGGAATCGGAGCAGGTTCCGCGTCTCGCCGCGGACTTCTTCCTCGTCATAGGCATCGACCAGGAAGGCGAGCGTGCTCCGGTCGATCCCGGCGCTCGGCTCGATCACGTACGGGATGTAACGCTGCTTTTTCTCGTCGTCGAAGTAAGACAGCGGGCCTTTGAAATAGTCCTCGGCCTCCGCAGCTAATTCGATCCCCGTCGTGTCCCGGTTATTCTCGTACCACTTGTTCAGTGTGCGCATACCCCGCTGATGCTGGCGCAGGTCGAAGTCCGTCCGGTTGGCGATCCCCTCCAATTCCTGCCAGTCGCCCGAGCCGAACGGGAACCGGTATTCGACATCGACACAGCCCTTGGCGTAGTGGGCCAGCTCGTCCGGATCGTGCTCGCGGAAGTGCAGATTTTCCTTTTTCAGGCCCAGGTCGAGGTACCAGTTGAACCGGGCCTCTTTCCAATGCTCGAACCACTGCTCGTCCGTGCCCGGTTCGCAGAAGAATTCCAGCTCGGCCTGCTCGAATTCACGCGTGCGGAAGATAAACGCCTTTGTGGTTACTTCATTGCGGAAGCTCTTGCCGATCTGCGCGATGCCGAACGGTATCTTGACCCGCGTCGTATCGAGCACGTTTCTAAAGTTGGCGAAGATCCCCTGGGCGGTCTCGGGCCTCAGGTGCATCGTCATCGAGTCATCGACGTTGGCCCCCATTTGCGTCTCGAACATCAGCTTGAACGGCATCGGCTCGGTGAACTGCCCGACCACGCCGCAATTGGGACAGACCTTCTTGCTCAAATCCTGCCCCCCGGTCATCGCGGCGTCGATATCGACGTGCTCGGTGTGCTCCTCCGCTCCTTCGGCGGCTTGCTCTTTCAGATGATCGACTCGCGTCCGCGTATTGCACTTCTTGCACTCGGCGATCAGGTCGGCGAACTTGTCCGCGTGGCCGCTCGATTTCCACACCATGGGGTGCATCAAAATGCTGCAATCCAGACCGACGACGTCGTCCCGCATCTGGACCACGTTCTTCCACCAGGCCTTCTTAACGTTGTTCTTAAGCTCGACGCCGAGCGGCCCGTAGTCGTAGCAACTCGCCAGCCCGCCGTAGATTTCGCTCGATTGAAAAATAAAACCCCGTCGCTTACACAGCGATACGATGTCGTCCAATTTGGTCAGTTTGGCCATAATCCTATTCCTCAAAGATCAATCATGAATGAGCCCATTATACTCAAGCGAAGCCCGATGACAAGAGTGGAAACCAGGATCGTTGACAACGCCCCCGCCGGAGCATATACTCCGTGCTCGTTGCTCGACGAGTATTGAAAAACAAAAACTGAAAGGACAGAATTTTTCAGTTTATCGGGGCACCAGAACATCAGGTAGTGGATACCAGGTTATCAGGATATCGGATGCGTCTCGTGGCGTGCGTTTCTATTCCTGATACCCTGATTTCCTGATAACCTGCACCCTGATATTCTGGTCTCCTGATACGCTAAAACGTTTATGCAATAAACGGGAATTTATGAATCGACAAGTTGTTGCTATTTTGGATTTCGGCAGTCAGTACGGCCAGCTCATCGCCCGCCGGGTGCGCGAACAGAACGTGTATTCGCAAATCTGCCAAGCTGATATCTCCTCCGAGGAGCTGGCGAAACTCTCACCCGCCGGTCTGATCCTTTCCGGCGGCCCGGCCAGCGTGTACGATAAAAATGCACCCCGATGCGATGAAAAAATCTTCGAGCTTGGCGTGCCCATCTTAGGCATTTGCTACGGCATGCAATTAGGTTGCCAAATCTTAGGAGCAAAAATCACCCCCGCCAGGCAGCGTGAGTACGGCCGGACCACGTTGACGATCCTCGACAACGAATGTTTGCTCGCAAATCTCCCGGACTCCATGACCGCCTGGGCCAGTCACGGCGACCAGATCGAGCACTTGGACAACGATTTTAAAATATTGGGCACGACCGAAACCTGCCCCTACGCCGCGGTCAAACACAAGAAGAAGAAATTCTACGGCGTCCAGTTCCATCCGGAAGTCTCCCATACGCCCAAAGGCTCGCAAATTCTGAAAAATTTCCTCTACGACATATGCGGCTGCAAGGGCGATTGGAAGATGAGCGATTTCACCGCCCAGACCGTCGAAGCGGTCCGCAAGCAGGTGGGCGACGCCAACGTCATCTGCGGTCTGAGCGGCGGCGTCGATTCATCCGTCGTCGCCTCGCTGATTCACAAAGCGATCGGCGATCAACTGATTTGCATTTTTGTCGATAACGGCCTTTTGCGAAAAAACGAGCGAGAGCACGTGGTCTCGACCTTCCGCAACCACTTCCACATGGACTTGCGGGTCGTGGACTGGTCCAAACAATTCTTAAAAAAGCTGGCCGGCGTGACCGAGCCGCAACAAAAACGCAAGGTCATCGGCGCCGAGTTCATCATGGCCTTCGAATCGGAGGCGAAGAAGATTCCCAACGCCAAATTCCTCGCCCAGGGCACGCTCTATCCCGACGTCATCGAGTCGGGCGGTCCCCGTGTCGAGGGCGTCTCGCCCTCGAATTGCGGGCAGGCCTGTCCCGAGCGGAGTCGAGGGGATGCCCGCGACACGCACGCCCCCGCGGCCAATATCAAGCTCCACCACAACGTCGGAGGCTTGCCGGCCGAATTGGGATTCGAGCTGGTCGAGCCGTTGCGGGATTTGTTCAAGGACGAAGTCCGCGTTGTCGGCGAATACCTGGGCCTGCCCGAAGACATCGTCTGGCGTCACCCCTTCCCCGGCCCCGGCCTGGCGGTCCGCGTCGTCGGCGACGTCACGCCCGAACGACTGGAAACTCTCAGGGCGGCCGACGAAATCCTGATCGACGAAATTCGCTCGGCGGGATTGTACCGAAAGATATCTCAGGCATTGGCCGTGCTGTTACCTATCTCGACGGTCGGCGTCATGGGTGACGGGCGAAGCTACGAAAATGTCGTCGCGATCCGCGCGGTGGAGACGGTCGATTTCATGACGGCCGATTTCTCACAAATCCCCTACGAGGTCTTAAGCCTGATCTCCAGCCGGATCATCAACGAAGTCCGCGGCGTCAACCGCGTCGTCTATGACATCTCCAGCAAACCCCCCGCCACCATCGAATGGGA
>JAFGTG010000050.1 GCA_016934255.1 Sedimentisphaerales bacterium | reverse complement strand
CGGGGCATGTTCCAGGTATCCATCCGCTCCAGTTCCGCCAAGCCGATAGCCGATTGCATCTCGGTCATGCGATAATTCCAACCGACCGTGTTATGGATGTAAGGTAACTTTTGTTCCAGCTCCAGCAGGCTCAGTCGTTGTTTGACGTCGTAACCGTGATCGCGAAAGCTCCGGGCCAGCCAAGCGAGCTCCTCATCGTCGGTGGTGACCATGCCCCCTTCGCCGCCGGTGGTGAAAGTTTTGTTCTGACAGAAGCTACAGGCGGCCATGTGACCGAGCGTGCCGGTTTTCTTGCCTTTATACATGCCGCCAAACGCTTCGGCATTATCCTCGATAACGAAAAGACTATGCTTCTTTGCGAAATCCAGAATGGAATCCATATCACAGACATTGCCGTACAGGTGGACCGGCATGATGGCTTTCGTCCGTTTGTTGACGAGCTTTTCTGCCGACTCGATACTGATGCAATGATCCTCGATATTCACGTCGGCAAAACGCGGTATCGCCCCGGCTTGAACGATGGAAAAACTGCTCGCGATGAAGGTGTAGCTCGGAACAATCACTTCGTCGCCGGGGCCGATCCCCAGGGCGCTCAGCGCGATATGAAGCGCCGCGGTGCCGTTCGAGGCGCTGATTGCATATTTACTCCCCTGCCACTCGGCGAACTTTCGCTCAAACTCCATGCCGTGAGGCCCCGTCCAATAGTTGACCTTTCCCGACCGGAGGACCTTTTCCACGGCCTGGATGGCTTTCTCATCGAATTGCGGCCAGCCGGCCAATTGATTTGTCACTGTTTTGGGACCGCCGTCGATGGCCAGTTTCTCCGCCATATCCATATCCTTTCAAATCGTAAAATGCTGAGACTCATGGTAGGGTGTGCACCGCACACCGCATCTTTTGCTAATGATGGTGTGCGGTGCACACCCTACCGATTTGATTTATATCAATTCCCCAACGGAGTCAACAGTTTTTGAGCGATTGCGTATGGAAATCGTTGGAAAACCGTGTATAATGGTTCAACAATCATGAACTTAATTTTCAATGGAAATTGAAGGGGTAAATCAAATGATGAAATCTTCCTGTGAATTGACTCGACGGAATTTTGTTCAAAGTATGGCCGGGCTGGCCATTTCTTCGGCGGTGCTGGCCGGGTCGAAGGGAAAATCACCTTCGACGTCGCCCAAAAACTGGACCTTGGCTTGTCGCGATAATCTTTTACAGTTGACTAAAAAGCCGGATTGCTGGTCGGCGATGAAGGAATTGGGCGTGACGGGTGTGGAGGTCGATATTAATCCGACCATGATCTGCCCGGCCCTTTACCATCCGGACAAGACGTACAACCTGTCACCGGCCTCCGGCGTCCAGGACCTTAAAAATGATCTCGACGAGAACGGACTGGCCATCACGTCCTTTCTGATGCACAACCGATTGGACGAACGCCTTGACGAGGAGCTTATATGGACCGAGAAGCTCGTCAAAGCCGCCCAGATGCTGGGCGTGAAGATCATTCGGATCGACGTGGTTCCTCGTCGGATCAAAAGAGAGGACTTTTTACCTTTTGCCATAAAAGCCTGCAAGCAGCTTTGTGACATTGCCAAAGGCACCTCCATTCGATACGCAATAGAAAATCACGGCAATACCACGAACGATCCCGTCTTTTTAGAGAAATTATTCGATGGCGTCGGTTCAGAGCATCTCGGTCTGACTCTCGACACAGCCAACTTCTATTGGTACGGGCATCCGCTAAATGACCTATATGCGATCTTCGAGCGATTTGCACCGAAGGCGTTCCACACGCATTGCAAGAGCATCCGGTACCCCGAGGACAAGAAGAACGTCCGGCGAAAAATGGGTTGGGAGTACGGCAAATACTGCTGTCCGATTTACGAAGGGGACATCGACTTCAAAAAGGTCATAGCTATTTTACAACGCGCAGGCTACAACGGGGATCTTTGTGTCGAAGACGAATCTCTGGGGAAATTGCCCGAAGGCGAACGCGTCGAAGCCGTTAAGAAAGAAGTCGCGCTATTAAAGAAACTCAGGGAATCAGCCTGATTCCGTGTTGAGTGTGGAATGACAAATAAACAGGGGGTTTATGATGCGCTTGAATCGTCGTCGTTTCATCAAGCTCAGCGCCGGGAGCGGAGTCTTGTCGGCGCTCCAGGGATGTCACTCGACCTTTGAAAAAGAGCCGGTTAACTCGCGTCGCTCGAACGTCACGATCGAAAAATTAGAGAAGGCCGCCGAAACGCCGGTTTTGCAATTGTACGGCCTCGATTCACCACTGGTAGTGGAGTCTATTGAGTTGCTACAAAAAGGCCGGGAATACTTCGTTCATGTCCGATCCAAAGACGGCGCCGAAGGCGTGGCGTTAACGAATTCCAGGGCGGCGTATCTGTACCCGATCCTCAAAAGACAGATCATCCCCTACTTTATCGGCAAAGACGCACGCGAACTCGAATCGCATTTGTTCGGAGTCTATCGATACCAGAGCAATTACAAACTTCAGGGCATCGCCCTGTGGTGTCCTCTGGCCTGGGTGGAATTCGCTTTGTTGGACATGATGGGCCGGGTGGCGGGCAAGTCTATCGGCGAACTTCTTGGCGGAGTGATCCGGCGGGAAGTGCCGTTCTATGTCGCCAGCGGGCGACGGGACTCAACGCCGGAGGAAGAAGCGGAATATCTTCTGAAACTCGTCGAAGAAACGGGCGCCCGGGCTGTGAAGTTCCGGATCGGCGGACGGATGAGTAAAAACGCCGATGCTCTGCCCGGACGAACGGAAACATTGATTCCCCTGTCGCGCAAGGTGCTGGGCGATGGTATTGCGATCCACGCCGATTCGAATAGTTCTTATGATCCACCGAAAGCTATCGAGGTCGGAAGGTTGCTGGAGGATATCGGCGCGGTCTATTTCGAGGAACCGTGTCCTTTCGATCATCTGGAAGATACAAAGAAAGTCACCGACGCCTTGACGATCCCCGTCGCAGGCGGCGAACAGGAATTTAGTCAACGCCGCTTCCGGTGGATGATTTACAATCACGGTGTAGATATCGTCCAGCCGGACCTGCAATACTACGGTGGATTGATTCGATCCAAGCGTGTGGCGCGGATGGCCGCTGTAGCCGGGATGCCGACGACAGTCCACATCTCAGGGGGATTCGGATTCGTCTATATGTTGCACTTCGCTTCTTGCACGCCCGATATCGGGCAATTTCAGGAGTACAAGAGAAATATCGAACGATATAGCGACTGGTTCGATCCGCCTTT
>JAFGTG010000523.1 GCA_016934255.1 Sedimentisphaerales bacterium | reverse complement strand
GTAATCGAAAAAAAGGGATTCGATGTCGGGAATGTCCGGGATTTCCGCTCGCCACAGATCGACAAAACCGGAGCCGGTTATTTTACGTTGGCTTTGCGGCACTACCCTGCAGGATACGCTCGCTTGATTATTGCTGCGAGAGGCGATCGAAATCGTGATCCCTCGCAAAATGCCCTCCTCGCCGTTTTTCGCTATCGCTCGCTTCGCGGCGGCCTCAATCTGAAATGCAACGTCTCGGGTTCGCGCCACCGGCGTGCCGGTCGGCATTTCGATCTCTGCCTGAAGGTAGTCATTTTCAATGGCGGGGCTAAAGGTAAAATCGACGCGACCGCTGAAGAGATAAGCGACGACAATGACAAAAGAAGACACAAAAACCGCCAGGGTGATATAACGAAATCGAATAGCCACCGCCAGAATTGGATGGTAAAAACGTTCTACGGCCGCATCGATTTTAAGGCGAAATCTGGTTTGAGCCCTGTCGAATCGGGAAAAAATTGAGTCCAGGTGGGGATTCTTCCGAGAGAATGCCAGGTGCGAAGGTAAAATAAGAAGCGCCTCGACCAGAGAAACAGTAAAGACGGCGATAATCACCGATGGAAGAATGTTAAAAAAACGACCGCTTTCCCCCGGTACAAAGAGCAATGGCAAAAAGGCAATAATGTTCGTGCCGACCGCAAATATCACCGGTATGGACATTTCTCTCACACCGGCTACAGCGGCGTCTTGTCGTGACATCCCCTCTGAAATCTTGTGGAAGATATCCTCTCCGACGACCACCGCATCATCGACTACAATACCGAGAGTCACGATAAAACCGAACAGAGAGATCATGTTCACGCTGGCGTCCATCACGGGAAGCAAAATGAGCGAGCCGAGAATTGAGACCGGAATGCCGACGGCCACCCAAAAGGCAACGCGCAATTCCAAAAACAATCCCAGCGCGACGAGTACCAGGATCAAGCCAACTACCCCATTGAATCTTAACAGATTAATTCGCTCCAGGTAATCTTCCGTCCGGTCATAGGAGACCTTCACCTGAATCGAAGGCGGTAACGTAGCACTGATCTGCTTGACATACCTGTGGACGGCAGCCGCTACTTTCAAAGGTGGTTGAGACTCGGAAGCGTACGTTCCAATCCAAACCGCCGGCTTGCCGTCATAGTACGACTCCCGCTCGGTCTCCTCGAATCCATCTTCAATCGTGGCAATATCCCCCAACTTGATTTCAGCCCCGGTATTGCTGCTCTTGATAGGAATCTCCGAAAACTCACTCCCGAAATAGCGACGCTCGGTGGTTTTTAACAGAATATCTCCGCCCTTCGTTTTCATGGTACCGGCGGGTACATCCAGGGCGGCGCGATCAATAGCATCGGCGATTTCCCCAAGCGTCAGGTTAAGAGCGCGGAGTTGTGTCTGAGGCACCTCAACCAAAATTTCGGGACGGCGCACACCTCGCAGAGCCACCAGGGATATCTCCGGCTGGGCCAGCAGGCCGTCTTCCACCTGGTGGGCAAATTGGATCAGCGTGCGTTGATCCAAATCGCCGAACACCGACACATAAACCACACCTCTCCGGCGTCCCGTTCCAAGGGAAATCACCGGCGGTTCGATCTCATCCGGAAACATGCTGATGCGCTGCACCGCCGCCGTGACTTCCTGAAGCGCCCGGTTGCGATCAAACCCGGGCATGATTTCGACCGTTACCGTGGCGCGTCCCTCAGAAGCCGACGATTCGATTCGCCGGGTAAGTTCCAGGCCGCGAACCTCCGACTCGATAGGCAATAAGATCGATTGCTCGACTTCCTCCGGGCTGGCGCCGCGATACTGCATATCGATCTCGACCGTATCCAACTCGAAAACCGGATAGATTTCCTGACGAATATTCAGGGCGACAACCACGCCCACAACGATCACGGTCAACATCAACAAATTCGCCGCCACATGATTGCGGGCAAACCAGGCCAAAAGCCCGGTCGCGTGAGATGTATCGTCAAACGGATTGCGCTCCATTACAGTTCTCCCGCGGCATTTCTGCCGCCAGTTCCGTAAACGTCGTCGCGGGTTGAGGGTCCACTTCCATTCCCGGAAGCGCCACCTGCAAATCGCTCACGATGAGTTTGTCTCCTTCGTTTATATTATTGGAAATGAGCACTGTTTCCTTCTCGGGCCAGAGGACCGTGGCCGGGAGAATTTTTAATAAACGATCGTCACCCACCACCCAAATCTGGTTGCCTTCTCTGAGTGCCGCTCGAGGAATCCTAAGGGTATTCTCCAACCAACCGGCATCAATTCTCGCCTCGACATAACTACCCAGAAGCAAGGGAAATGGACTGTCAGAATTTCGAGAAAGATTCAACGGATCGGTTACCGACACAACCAGTCTTGCCATCCGGCCGAGCGGATCCAAATCGCCCAAAAGGCGTAAGACGCGTCCCCTCCATGTCGCGGATTCTCCGTTTCCCGTATCTAAAATCACTTGCGCTTCCGCTCCCGGTCGGCCGTTTTCCGGGAACTTGACCCATTTGAGTTGAGAGAAAGGAACCGTTACCTGAATCCAAAACTCATCCGTTCCCACCAGTTCGCAGATGTCCGAGCCGGGATTGAGCAATTGTCCCACTTCAACCGATTCATCAACGACCATGGCATTAAAGGGCGCGGTGATGACCGTGCGGGAGCGTTGCAACTCGGCGATTTTAATGTCGTTTTGTGCCTTTTCCACGAGCGCCTCGGCGCGTCTGAGATGGGGCTTGCGTAAGACCAGCGACTTGTTGACCTCTTCCACGTCGAGATCCGACTGAAGCTCGTTCCATTCGCGTTCGGCAATGACCTGACGGCCGCTTTCCACTTCCCGCTCGAAACGGGCCTGTTCGAAATTGGATTTCACTTCTGCCAGCGCTAATTCGTAATCATTCGGATCGATACGGATAAGCTCGTCGCCCTCCTTCACATGCCCGCCGATGGTGATCGATTCACTTTGCCAGATCACCTGACCTGTAACCTGAGGTTTGATGACCACTTTTCTCGCCGGGACAACGCTGCCGAAGGCGCTGACTGTTATCGAGCGTGTTTGCGGCGACAGAGGAATCGTTTGAACAATCTTGGCGGAACTAATCTTATCCTCCGGAGTCGTTTCAGGTCCCGTCCATATCAGCAAGAGACTCACGCAGCCGCTGAAGGCAAGGATCATCAGAATAACAATAAACGTACCGAATAAGGATTTCTTGTTCATTTTGAGGAAGACACCATGACATAAGGATCAGCATTTAGCATGGGGCCGCCGAGTGCCCGATGCAAACCCACACGTGCACTTAATACACTTCGGCGTGCACTGACCACATCGCGTTCCAGACTTTGCACGATAGATAGAGACGTAAATACAGGTAAATAATCCGTGAGACCCTGGCTATAACGATTGCGCGCTTCAGAGAGAAGCTTTTGAGCCGTAACCAATTGTTGTTCCACCAACACGAGTTGCTCGGCGTTTTTCCGCTCTTCGAGCAGGGCAGCCTCTACCTCGAACAGTGCTGTAAGGTACCGATCCGAGTAACCGGCAAGGGCTTCCTCCAGGCGCGCTTTACGAAAAGCCACTTCACTTCGACGTTTTCCCGCATCGAATAACGGTCCAGCCAACCCGGCAAAGAGTGTCGTGACGGCATCCCCAAAACCAGGATCGCCCGTCCACTCGATATCCCCTCCCAACGTCAACGTCGGTAACTGATCGGCCACGGCTGCGCCTACGTCATAGTCGAATGCCAACACCCGTTTCTGCGCCGCCCTGAGATCGGGCCGCCGAGTCAGCAATGAAGCCGGGATGCCCACTGAAGGCAGGGGGGATGGGCGTTCCAGCCGATTTGATGTCACGTAATTTCCTTCCCCCGGCGCCCGGCCAAGAAGGATGTCCAACGAATATTCCAGTTGTCCGATACGGGCTTCGGTTTGCGGAACACGCGCCAGCGTGGCTTCTAATTGTTCCCTCTGTTGCAGGACATCGACGATGGAAGATTGTCCCTGACCGAAACGAAGCGAGGTCAATTTGAGCAGTGTTTCGTTCGTCTTAATTTGCTCGCGGATCACTTCGAGCTGGCGACGTTGTTCCTGAATTTCAAAATACGTTTCAGCAATGGCCGTGGACAATAAGAGCCGGGCGCCGAGCCAGTCTTCAATCGTCGCTTGGACTTCCAGCTTTTCCGCCCGTCGCAGGGACGAGAGACGCCCCCAGATATCGAGTTCCCAGCGGAGAAGAAAACCTAAATCGGCCGTATCTTGCAGATCGCGAGATTCATCAGCTTTAGTTTCGCCGTCCCATTCCAACTCGTAATCGGCTTCGAAATCCAGGGAGGGATATAATCGAGCACCCGCCTGGCGGGCAAGGGCGGTGGCCTGCTCGATGCGTGCTATGTATTGACGTAGCTCGAAATTTGCGGCTAATCCGGACTCGACGAGACGATTTAAGTCCTCATCTTCAAACGTCTCCCACCAGAAATAATTCCACTCTTCCGGCAAGACCGCCCCGGTCGCAGATTCGGAAAAACGCGGCGGGACATCAGCCTGTAGACGCTGGGCGTCTTCATCGACAGGGTGAATCGCACACCCGCCGATCAGACACACAAAGAGACAAAGCCATTGCAGGCGTTTCATAATTAACCGTATCTTTCTACAGTACAACCGGTTACTGATAGGCCTTATGATTCTTCAACCATCAAAATGATTATATCTTTTAAAGCATGGCAAATCAAGGAGCCGTAGCTTTTTATGGCGTCGGTTTGCTGTTAAATGATTCCGGATACGTTTAAAAGGAGGATTTTAAAATCCTTGAAATGCGTCCTTGACTTCCCGTATGTATTGCACTATAATGAAGTATCCGCGCGAAGGTGTATTATTGATTGGTTTTAGCTTCAGGCAAGGCCACTGGAGGAGCGCAAAATCAAGAGGGAGCTTCTACGGGAATGATGGGCTTTTCAACGTAATATTGCTCAACTTAAGCTGGACATCGCGATGTTTTGTGGGCAATTGGTACGAGTGAAATAACTTGCCACAGTTGGAATCTGGAGTACGATAACGGCGTATGAGTTGATCCAACCATTAAGTCGATTGATTGTCAAAGGATCAATCGAAGGTTCAGTGTCATGATGAAAACGAAGAAAACGAAAAAACACGTATTCATCGTTGATGATGAGCCCGTTGTACGAAAGGCCATCGGCAAGACACTTGAGCGGCTAAGCGTAGAAGTGCGTTGTTTTGCTTCCGGGGTGGATTGCCTTGAACAGTTGCGTCATAGCAAATGCAATTTGCTTATCACCGATGTGAAAATGCCCGGAATGGATGGTTTAGAGTTATTGGCGGAGGCCAAGCGTATCGCTCCGTATTTGAAGTTTTTAGTGATAACCGGCTATGGCGATATACCGATGGCGGTTAAAGCCACCCGAATGGGAGCCTTGGATTTTATCGAAAAGCCTCTGGGAGCGGAGCGCCTTCTAAACGCGGCTGAATCGGCGCTGGCGTACCCGAATCCGTCCGATTCGCTTACGGGCAGATCACTCACGAAAACAGAAATGATGATCTTAGACCTTATTTTAGAAGGTAAGACCAATCGTGAGATTGCCGAAATCGTGAGTCGCTCCATTAAGACCGTCGAAGTACATCGTAGTCATATTATGCGGAAGTTCGGCGTTGGTAACGCCATCGATCTGATGAAACGAGCCATTGAATTGGGACTCATTGACTTCTCGTCAAATGAATGATGACATAGAAGCATTGTCGCACAGCCAAAACGTAACCATTAATCGTCAGCTCGTTTCTATTGTGGGAAGCAAAAACTCGCGCTGTCACCTCTGCGAAGGCAGGGGTTCAGAACGAAAAAACTGGATTCCCGCCTGCGCGGGAATGACAAATCGTGTTTCCGCAACAGAAACGAGTTCATTCTTCACACAAAGCTTTAACCCATTATGGAATGTGTCTGAATATGAAACGATCCGCTCGAGATCGTTTATGAACTTTTCTTCCTGGGAACGATATTCGTATCGGGCAATGTTTCAGGCCACTGGAAGGCTTTAATGAGCCCGAGTAGTTCCGAGACGATTTCAGGATGTTGTTTCACCACGTTGTTCTTTTCTCCAATATCCGACTCCAGATTGTAGAGTTCCATCCCTTCCGAGCCTCTGTCCTTGACGTAGCTGTAATAGTTCTTGCGATTGGGGAGCAACAATTTCCATTTTCCCTTGCGCACGCCGTGCATCTCGTTTCTGCAAAGATAATAAATGTGATCTCGGGCGCCCGTCTCGCTCTTTCCAAGGAGCAATGCAGTTTGATCTACGCCGTCAATGATGCGATCTTTCGGAACCTCATATCCGGCCAGTCCGCCGAGTGTCGGCATGAAATCCATCGTGGAGAAAATGGCATGGCTGACGCGGCCTACAGGCACGTGACCCGGCCATCGCGCGATACAAGGCACGCGGACACCGCCTTCCCATGTGGAACCTTTACCTTCTCTCAGCGGCCCGGACGATCCCCAGGCGATAGCACCTTTGTTTCTCTCACGCAGTCTTTCCTGCATATTATTCCAGGGACCGTTGTCCGTCGTAAAGATGACCAACGTGTTATTGCGCAATCCCAATTCATCGATAGCATCGAGCAGACGGCCGGTATGGTAGTCCAGTTCTTCAATTACATCGCCGTAAAGCCCCCCCTTGGATTTCCCTTTGAACCTGGGGGAAGCATCGACGATCGAGTGCGCCATGGTGTGGGCGAGATACAACAGGAACGGTTTATCCTTGTTCGCTTTCAGGAATTCGATTCCCTTGTCGGTATATCGTTGGGTCAGGGTTGCTATATCATGGTCGACGCCTAAAAGCTGCCGGTTATCGTAGAGTGTGACGGTTCCGTTGTCATTAGCGCCTAACGGCCCGCAATAGTCGTCGAAGCCCTGGTCGTTGGGAATCCGGCCTTTGATATCCCTACGGTTGGAAACATCCCATTTACCGACGCAGCCCGTCGTGTAGCCCACGGTTTTCAAAAGCTCGGCGAGCGTGATTTCACTTTCCGGCATCGACCATCCCTGACTGCGAACGGGGTAGCGTCCGGTCAACAGGGCCGAGCGGGAGGGACCGCATACCGGCTGGGCGTAGAAATCCGTAAACAGGGTGCCTTCCCGTGCCAACTGATCCAGCCGCGGCGAGCGGATAGTCTTCGATCCGTAACAACCAAGGTCGCCGTAGCCCTGGTCGTCGGTAAAAATGATGACAAAATTAGGTTTTGTCTTGGCAGACGAGTTCGCTGCTCGTGCAAACGTGCGATAAACCATTGGGCTGAAAGAATATCCCAATGCGGCAAGACTGGCGTTTCTCAAAAAAGTTCTTCGATTCATATTGAAAGCCCCTTTCTACGGTAAACTATGGTACTTTCCTCATCAAGCTTGGTAAAGAGTTTCTTTTGGCATTCATGTCGTTGGGAAAGTACAATCATTTAGATGGGTTAAGATCGAACCGATGTTCAAAGTTATAGTCACGTGACGAGCGACAAGGATAACATGAATTAAAGCGATGACCGAAGGATACTTATGAAAAAGAACACAATAACGCTATTGATGCTGGTGTTAAGCTTATTTTTGCTTTCAACGTGTGCCAAGCCGAGTGATCCGGCAACTCGGTCTAATGCATCTTCTCTCGTGGAAATCGTTAAGCGGGGCAAATCAGAACTTTTCTCTGTCTCTTTTGATCGTTCCGCCATTAAGACGAATAAGCTTCCTATCGGAGTGTTTGATTCTGGGATTGGAGGGCTTACCGTACTCGAAGCGATCCTTCAATTGGATGCCTTCAACAATACCACACACGAGCCAGGAGCGGATGGACGACCTGACTTCGAGGACGAGCGGTTTATCTATCTGGGAGATCAGGCGAATATGCCTTACGGTAATTATCCTTCAGAACAGAAGACCGACTTCTTACGGGAACTCATCATCAAGGACGTCGTGTTTCTTCTTGGAGAACGTTATTGGCCTTCCGCCGCGGCGCAAACGCCGCGATATGATAAATCTCCCGTGAAGGCCATCGTTATCGCCTGTAACACGGCCACCGCGTATGGACTTCAAAGCGTCAATGCGGCGTTGAAGCAATGGCGGCTACCCGTTCGAGTCATTGGCATTGTCGAGGTCGGAGCCGATGGCGCCGTTCACGCGATCGCCAAACGGGGCGTGAAAGGAGCTATCGCCGTGCTCGCCACGGTCGGCACCTGCAAAAGCGAGGGGTATATCCGTGCGATCGAGCAGAAGGCAAAAGAAGCGGGTATCTTGCCGCCTACGGTTATTCAGCAAGGGTGTCTGGGCCTTGCCGGTGCAGTCGAGGGCGACTCCTCGTACATCTGTTCGCCGGAAGAAGCCCAGACCGTGGATTACCGTGGACCCACAGTAGATAACCCAATAGCGCCAATTGATCCTGAGCTTCTGACACAATACAGTTTTGAGCCCGAAGGACTTCTTGGAAATATTAATCAATCCTCGACTTGGCGTCTCAACTCTGTTGAGAATTATATTCGATATCACACCGCTACCCTTATGGAATCGTATCGCCGAAGCGGTAACTCACAGCCGATCGGCGCTGTTATATTAGGCTGCACGCACTTCCCGTTTTATGAGAATGAAATTGCGGCATCATTCCGACGATTGCATGATTTCCACCAAACTAACGGTATGGAGCCTTATGAAAATCTCATTCTCGAAAATCCTTCCTTCGTCGATCCGGCTATACTAACGGCAAAACGGCTCTATGAGACTCTTATGGCAACAGATCTTCTTGTCGAGGAATCCAATGAGTCAGCCCTTGACGTGGATGAATTTTATATTTCAGTGCCGGATACCTCGCTGGCGGGTGTGAAGCTTGCCGAAACCGGGGGATTCACCTACGAGTATAAGTATGGCCGTGACTGCGGTCGTTTTGAGTGGGAATATGTCAAACGTGTGCCGATGAGCAATGAAAACCTCTCGAACGCTATTCGCGAGAAAATC
>JAFGTG010000049.1 GCA_016934255.1 Sedimentisphaerales bacterium | reverse complement strand
CGTCGTTCGTCAGGAGCGCTACGATCGATTAATCAAATTGGGACTGATCGATAAAAAATGGGCCATGAGCGCGCGGGGCGCCGACCGCCACAAATCGTTCAGTGACGTCCCTCCCTGGGAACAGGTCAAGGATAAAGAGGCCGAAGACCTGAATATGGCGGTTTACGCCGCGATGGTGGATCGCATGGACCAGAACATCGGGCGTATCCTCAAAAAGCTTAAAGAGCTTGAGGTCGAGGACAATACCTTGGTGATGTTCCTTTCGGATAACGGAGGTTGCCCGTACGAACGCAACAGGACCAAAGATATTCCACCCGGCCCGGCGGAGTCATACCGAACTTACGATTCGCCCTGGGCCAACGTGAGTAACACACCGTTCCGATTGTACAAGCGTTTCAACCATGAAGGAGGCAACGCGACGCCCTTTATTGTGCGCTGGCCGGCCTTGATAAAAAGTGCCGGCGCTATTACGCACCAGGTGGGGCATATTATCGACGTGATGGCGACCTGCGTGCAAGTGGCGAGGACCGAGTACCCTTCTCGCGTCAGGGGGCGGCAGGTTATTCCGTTGGAAGGCAAGAGTTTGCTTCCGGTTTTTGCCGGGCGCGAACGCAAGGGTCACAATGCACTGTTCTGGGAGTTCATGCGGAACAAGGCCGTGCGGAAAGGCAAATGGAAGCTTGTCACCGTCGGAAATAGTCCGTGGGAGTTATACGATATGGACGCCGACCGCACCGAGCAACATAACCTGGCGTCAAAGATGCCGGAGAAGGTCGGGGAATTAAGCGAGCTGTATGACGCTTGGGCGAAACGCTGTAAACCAGCTAAAAGTAAGGGAAAATAAGATGATTGAGATGAATCGACGTGATTTTATAAGAACCGTTAGCTCAAGCGCTTTGAGCTTGTTAGGATTATCTGCTCTGCCGAGTTACGCATCGGCTCAATCCGCTCGAAAGGCGAAACAACGGCCGAGCATCCTTTTCTGTCTTGCGGACGACTGGGCCTGGCCCCACGCGAGTATTGCCGGCGACAAGATCGTCAAGACGCCGACATTCGATCGGGTAGCACGGGAGGGCGTACTGTTCGAGAATGCGTTTGTCTCGGCGCCGTCGTGCACGCCGTCACGTGGAGCGATTCTCACCGGCCAATGGCACTGGCGGCTCGAGGAGGGCGGAAATCTCTGGAGCACGCTACCGGCCAAATTCCCGGTCTATCCGGACGTGTTGGAAGAGGTGGGTTACTTCGTCGGCTACACCCGCAAAGGATGGGGGCCCGGTCGAGATGAGCCGGGCGGACGAAAGCGAAATCCCGCCGGGCCGAGATATAAAGACTTCCGACAATTCCTGGACGCCCGGCCTGAAGGTAAGCCGTTCTGTTTCTGGTTCGGCAGCACGGACCCGCATCGCAGCTATAAATGGCAGTCCGGCGTCAAGAGCGGCATGAAGCTCGAAGACGTTGACGTCCCAGCCTACTTCCCCGACGGTGAGGAAGTTCGCACGGATATTTGTGATTACTACTGGGAGGTCCAGCGATTCGATACCGAGGTCGGTGAGCTGTTAAAGATGCTTCAGGAAAAGGGCGAGCTGGACAATACGCTGGTCGTCATCTCCGGTGACAACGGTTTGCCGTTCCCGCGGTGTAAGAGCACTCTTTACGATTCCGGAACGCACGCGCCGCTTGCTGTTCGCTGGCCCGCGGCGGTTCCGGGTGGGCGAGTGATTGAAGATTTCGTCAGCCTGTCGGATTTGGCGCCGACGTTTTTGGAGGCGGCCGGGTTGAAGCCACCGGCACAGATGACGGCGCGTAGTTTCATGGACATTCTGACGTCAGGTAAATCCGGCCAAGTGGATCGCAAACGTGACCACGTCCTGACCGGCAAAGAGCGTCACGTGCCCGGCCAGGAACACGATATGAGCGGCTATCCCATGCGCGCCATTCGAACGCACGACTTTTTGTACATTCGCAATTTTAAGCCGGACCGCTGGCCGTCCGGTTACCCCGCTGGCTATACCGAACCGGTAGAGATCGATGTCGCCAAGCCGCGGGGTACGAAATTCGGTTTTGCCGATACCGATGCCTCACCGACGAAGTCGTACATCATCAAGCACCGTGACGATCCGAAGGTCGCCACGTTGTACAAGTTGGCCTTTGGCAAACGTCCCGCCGAGGAGCTATACGACCTGAAGAAGGATCCGGCACAAGTGAATAACGTCGCCGGCATGCCTGAATATGCCGAGACGCAGAAGAAGCTTGCCGCTGCTTTGATGGCCGAGTTGAAAGTCACTCAAGACCCGCGCGTTTTGGGTAAAGGGGACATCTTTGATGAGTATCCTTATTACGGCGGCGGTGTGCCCGTCAAGCCGCCGCGAAAATAAACGCCGATCGAAAAGTAGGGTGGGACTTGCCCCACCAAAAAGTTAGCTTGCTATTATTATCGGTGGGCCAGGGCCCACCTTACAAAGTGTCAGAAATTGAGCGGTGATAAATAGGAGTATTATGGTATTATATAAGACTTTAGAATACTCGTTCCGGTATAACTGGTGTCACTTTGATAGTTTGCGATTGTCGCTTCCTTGACGAAATTCTTCACCTTCGGATGGTACCAGTGGTCCGTTTTGACCTTTATCGGCTGGAGCATTTCGTTTTGCATGGAGCTGATGATCTCGAATCGCCGGCAGTTTTCGAACGTGCCGGCCGGGACGGTGACAGTCTCATCCTTCAAACGTTTCACGACGTACTCCATTGGAATTTTATAGCCCATGACGTCCATGTTCGTCTTAAGCGTTGTTTGTTCGCCGGGTTTCAGGGGCCAAAACGCCGGGACGGGGGGATCGAAAAGGAGAACCGCCTGGAACTGAATATCGAGTTTGTGGATCATGTTATTCGGATCAATATAGGTTATTGACGGATTCGCGTCCTTTGTTCCCCACACGGTTTTCAATAGATACCGCTTGTCTGCTCCTTCACCTTCAATCTTGGTCACCTCAATCGTCCGATCGCCTTTGATCGTCGCCGGAGGGTTGCTGTGGGGGCGCGGGCCTTCATGTTGATAGATCCACTTCTGACCCACTGTCCAGTCTTCGGCATAAACGGTCCCG
>JAFGTG010000522.1 GCA_016934255.1 Sedimentisphaerales bacterium | reverse complement strand
AGCGATATTTATTGTTTTAGCGTTTATCGTTTCCGCCGGCGATTCAAAATCGGATGAAAAAGGTTTGGCATCGAAATACATTAGCGATAAGGGAATTGACAAAGATCCGGACGTTGTGATTTTTACGGACTTTGATTCGGATGGGTGGCGAGACGATTGGTCGGGCGGAAACCGTCCGACTGTTAGTATCGTGGCCGAGGACAAGGAGCGGAACTTCGAACCGCTTCAAGGTAAAGCGCTACGTATTAAAGTAGATAAAGGTGGACACTACGGTGCGAGCCTTCAATATGACTTCAAGAAAAAAACGGGGGGCGAACCCGAAGAAATCTACTTCCGTTATTATCTTCGTTTCGGGAGCGATTGGGATCCGAGAAGGGGGGGCAAACTGCCCGGCATCGGGGGCACCTACGGCCGGGCCGGCTGGGGCGGCAGACCGAGTGACGGTCGAAACGGCTGGTCGGCGCGCGGTCAATTCAACGGGCGACGGGAAGGCAGGACGCCGGTCGGCTTTTATTGCTATCATGCGGATATGCGGGGAAAGTACGGCAGCTCATGGATCTGGGAAAAAGACAAGCTCGGCGCCCTTGAAAATGAACGATGGTATTGTATCGAACAGTATGTGAAAATGAATACGCCGGGTAAGAACGACGGCGTTCTCCGAGGCTGGGTGGACGGCAAGCGCGCGTTCGAAAAAACGGACGTGCGCATGCGGGATATACCGGACCTGAAAATCGAGTGTATCTGGATCAATATCTATCACGGAGGCACCTGGTCGGCGCCGAGTCACGATCATCTTTTCATTGATAACGTTGTCATATCAAGGCGATATGTCGGTCCGATGTCGTCACGATAAAGCTGTGGAGGGTAGCGGACGTTGGAGCCGATTCATGAAAATCGAAAACGCCTCGAACTCGAATACTATGGTCGGGAATCCGAACGTGATACACTAAAGTGGTATCACATCGCGGCCAAGTGGGTGCTCGAATTGCCTTTCCTTCTAAAGCCCGGCCGACGTAACGCCGGGGACGTTCGTTTGCGCCGGATCGAATTATCCATCAGGAGTCTGCCGACGGCGTTTGACGGTTGTCGAATTCTGTTTATCTCGGATATGCATCTCGACGGAGTGAGTGATTGGGCCGAGCGCATTGTGCATATCGCCGATGGTATCGATTATGATGTTTGTCTTCTCGGAGGGGATTATAGTTTTGGGTACGATGCGAGCGACGAACGCATGAGAGATCAGGTGCGCGAGGTCGTTACGTTTTTAGTGGGAAGATCGCAGGTTTTTGGCATACTCGGCAATCATGATGAGTACCGAACGGCCGAACTATTGGACGGGCTCGGCGTGGTGATGTTGCTCAATGAGAATGTATGCGTGGAAAGGGATGGGGAGAAAATTTTTCTGGTCGGCGTCGATGATGATTTTTTCTTTCGGGCCGCCGAGTTGAAGAAAGCTGGGGCGACCGTTCCCGAGGGGGCGTGTAAGATACTCCTTGCACATTCTCCCGATTTATACGAGCAGGCGGCGCGGTCGGATTATGCCTTATATTTGGCGGGGCATACCCACGGCGGACAGATCTGTCTGCCGGGCGGCGTTGCGGTCGTTTCTAACGCTCGCGTACCCCGGCGTCTCATCAGAGGAAAATGGGAGTACGGAGGGATGGCCGGATATACGTCCTACGGGGTGGGCACGTCGGTCGTGCCGGTCCGATTTTTCTGCCCGCCCGAAGTGGCGCTTCTTTCTTTGACAAAGAGGGATGAAACTGAATAATATGAATCCCGATATTATAAAAGATGATATGGAATGATTACAGGAGACGGCCATGACAAAACAAGCCATCATGTCCATAGCAGTGATGATTATACCGATTGTGTGTGTTGCCCAAACGAGTTCCTCCACAGTATCATTAACTCTCCATCCTGATAATGTCGTGGGACGGATCGATGAGAAAATCTACGGGCATTTCCTCGAACATATTTATCATTCCTGTAACGGTGGATTGTGGGGCGATCTGATCTGGAACCGAAGCTTCGAGCAGAACGAGCTGGGGTATTGGACCATTCGAGATGGCCGGGTCGTCCAGGAGGGTATGGGCACGAATGTGCGCCTGACTTTCGGAGACGTGGAGTGGAGGGATTATGAGTTTACCCTGGAGGCCAAAAAGACCGGAGGCCAGGAAGGATTTCTGATTTTGTTTCGGATCAAGAATGAGAAAGAATTCTACTGGTGCAACCTGGGTGGCTGGAGCAATGTGCGCCACAGCCTGGAACGAGGATTGGAAAGCCAAGGCAGGTGGGAGGCTTTGGGACCACAGAAAAATGGCCATATTAGTACTGAAAAGTGGTATTCTGTTAAAGTTCGCTGTCAGGGACGGCGTTTTCAGGTCTGGCTCGATGAGGATTTAATCATCGATTATATAGACGACCGGCGGGCACATCTGAACGGTAAGGTCGGTATCGGGACATGGGCCACTCAGGCCGAATTTCGGAATCTCACGGTCAAGGCGCTGGACGGCTCTATTCTATATAAAGGGTTGCCTGATATTCTGAATCAGCCGAACCCGGCCCGGTTTTGGCAGTCTTACGGCGGAGCCAGGGTATCATTGGATCGGGTTGATCCACTGAATAGCAACGTCTGTCAAAAGATTGTTACAGGTTCTCAAGGAGGTGGTGTGCAGCAGACCGGCCTTTATATCAGGTCTAATAATGCGTATGAAGGTTCGGTTTGGGTCAGGGGAAACGCCCCGAAGGGCTTGGTCATCCAGTTATTGGATGAGAATGGGAGGCAAGCCAAAGAGGCTATCGATCCACCGTCATCGACATGGCGGGAATGTCTTTTTACGCTGACGCCGGACAGGGCGTGTGAGAATGCGACGCTTCGAATTGGCATCGAAGGTGAGGGCGAAGTGTGGATCGATCAGGTCAGTATGATGCCGAAAGAATGGAAGGAGCAGGGAGGCTTTCGACCCGATCTACTTAAAGCCATTGCCGATCTTCGACCGCCGATCATTCGCTGGCCCGGCGGTTGTTTTGCTTCGTCGTATCAGTGGAAGCAGGGCATCGGTCCGCAGCACAAACGTTTGCCTCATCCGCGGGAAATATGGGACGATTTGGACGTATATAATTTCGGAACGGATGAGTTTGTCGAGATGTGTCTTCGCGTCGGGGCCGAGCCGTTGATCGTTGTGAATATGGGTTTCAAGAACTGGAATAATAATGCTGAAACTCACGATTATACTCAAGATGTGCTCGACTGGATCGAATACTGTAACAGACCCGCCGATACCAAATGGGGCAAGGTCCGTGCGGCCAACGGTCATCCCGATCCGTACAATGTGAAGTATTGGGAGATCGATAATGAAACGTGGCACACGTCCGCAGAAGACTATTCCGAGCGGGTGCTTACGATTGCTCCTCTGATGAAAGAAATTGATCCGTCGATCAAGCTTATCGCATGTGGCAGCGGCGGCATGGGGCGACGGGATAGAAACGGGATGAGATACAATCGCATCGTCATCGAACGCTGTGCACACGTGCTGGATTATCTCAGTATCCATCATTACGAAAATCCAGATCGGTTTGCCGAAGGCCCGCGTCAATATGAAGCTTTCTTCCGTGAGATTGGCGAGTTGATCGAGCAGTCGAAAAATCCGAACCTTAAAATCTATGTCTCGGAATGGAACGCCCAGAGTACCGATTGGCGCACGGGCCTTTACTGCGGCGGCCTGCTCAATGCCTTTGAACGCTGTAGCGATATTTTGGAGATCGGCGGACCGGCCTTGTTTTTACGCCACGTCTCGGCGACGGCCTGGGATAACGCGTTTATTAACTTTGATAACGGCACTTGGTTTCCCGCACCGAATTATGTCGTGATGAAATTATGGCGGGACCATTATGCTCCGTATCGTATCGATGTCTCGGGCGAAATAGGTGAATTGAATATCGTTGGAACGAAATCGGCCGATGGGAAAAAGCTCTATGTGAAATGTGTCAATCCCACCGAGGCGTCTCATGGGATTCAACTCAACATCGCTTCCGGTTTTGATCCGGCTTCGGCGAGTATGGCACTTATAGCGCCCGGCTCTCTAACATCAAGAAATAATTTGGAAAAACCAGGTCGTATTAAGCCCGAGCCATCCACGATTCAGGTTCATCAGCGGAGTGTTCACGTTGTTGTTCCAGCCTGTTCGGCGGCGGTTGTGACGATAGGTCAATCGGGGTGATAGGATTCGAACCTACGGCCTCCTGCTCCCAAAGCAGGCGCTCTAGCCAAGCTGAGCTACACCCCGTCACACGCACTTTCGTGTTCGGGTCGAAATATACCATAATTCGTGGCGACAGGCAATACCACACCTTGTCAAGAAATATCAAGATATAATAAACCCCTTTTTTCTTGGATATTTTGGGTTTCTGAGGCATAAGCCCGGCTGAAAAAATACAGAGAATTTATGGAGTTGCCGATAAAACAGAAGGTTAGGCCCAATGATAAAGAAATGCGATTCTTAGGAAGGGAAGGCTGTTTTACTTGAGCCGTTGATAAACATGGATGATGTCTTCGAGGCTTTTGTGAAAAAGCATAAAGAAATAGCAGGATTGAGATCGTCACCGGCCTCTTAGGACAAGCAAATCGATAAGCGATCCCTATCAAAACAGGATACATTAAAAGTAAAAAAAGTTGAAATTGGATTGAATTCGTATACAATAATTCCTTTAGAATAGACGCTCGTTTTATGAAGCGGCTGTTTCCGGGAAAGAAAAAAATTAAAAAAATCTTGTTATCAGGGCTAATAAGTCCGAAAATGGCTCCATTATTATTTGGAGAAATACTGGTAATGAAGTAAGATGGAATGTGGATGATTATTTCCTTGAATTTCGTATAGGTATATGATATGATATTCACTTAGGAGAGGTCGTCTTAGAAAAAGTCGGGAACTCTTTACATTGTTTTAGAAAGGTTGCAAAATGGGTACATTACGGAAAATGTCGTTCATTTTTATCTGCGTGGGTTGGCTGGCTTGTTCAGCTCAGATCGCCGGTGCCGCCCAGGCGGAAGATTTGAATCTGCCCGAAGACACAACCATGCGACTGGTCGTGAGAGAATTGCGGATCCAGGGTAACAAATTAATCTCTACGTCGGAAATTCTGGAATATATGCCGGATATCTATAATGCTTCCGATATGCGGCTGGCTCAGGCGGAAAGTCAATATCTGTACGACTTACGGACCATACGCCAGGTCGTCTCCAATCCCGGTCAGCCCGTCGAGGTGTCGTTGCGGACGATTCAGGGTTTGACGCAATATATCCTTTCTTTATACCAGAAGAATAATTACTCCGGCATCTACGTCTATGTCCCGGAAGGCGCGATCAAGGACGGCACGGAATT
>JAFGTG010000048.1 GCA_016934255.1 Sedimentisphaerales bacterium | reverse complement strand
TTACGTAACAGCAGATAGATTGTTCGTACCCTTTGGCAAGTCTGAAGGAAATGATTCATTTTTCCTGTATTGTCAGGTGTTTTTGTGCCCTGGTCATAATCTTATCTGCTTCGCTCCTTACCTCATTCAGTTCCACCCTTACTCTTTTGGTTTGTCCGATAACTTCTGTGGTTGCAATTTTAGTCAGTGCCTTTTCTGCCTCAGCCTTGCGGCGCGATTGTGTGGCCTCCTGGCGTTCATCCTCATGGTTCTGTCATTATGCCGCCCGGTTCCGTCGGAAAAGTCGAATTGTGCTTTCTTCGGAGATCTACCATAACGTCTCGTTTCGGTCTTCCACCGGTGGAGATCGTGGGAGTGAGAATGAAGATGGTCTCGACCGCCCGTTTCTCGGTATCTTCGCCTGAGAACAAGTAACCGATCAGTGGGATATCTTTGAGTATCGGGACACCGCGGATCACACCGAAATCGGTGGTCTTTCTCATGCCGCCAATGATAAGGCTTTCCCCCTTGCGAATGCGGTTCTGCTCATTCGTGATTTCTTTCCTTGTAATAATCGGTATCTGCTTTACGCCGTCAGGCGTATTCCTGGCGCTGAGCACGATATTCGTCTCCAGGCCGATGTAGCCGTCGGCGAAGACATGAGGTGTGATCTCGAGCGAATCAACGACATCTGCGTATTCCGTTCTGGTTTCCAGATAATCGGAGTCGGTGCGGCGCATGGTCAAGGTATCGATCGGGACGTGCTCCAACGCTGAGATTCTGGCTGTCTTGCCGTTGACGACTTCAAGGGTGGGATTCATCAGAATCTTCAGATATCCCCTCGATTCCAGCAGATCCACCAAAAGTGTGAAATTATGGCTCGTGCTCAGATACCCGATATTAAGACCCATTCTGGATCGCTGTATCTCTCGCAGGGAGGCGCCGGGGAATGCGGCAAGATGTTCGTCGTCCATTATCAATTGCCGTACATCGGTTCCGAAAGCCGTACCGCCGGGCTTCATCGCAATACTTTCACCGAGGAGGTTTTCGATTTCTATCGTTGTTTCCCGATCAAACGTCATATTCGCGTAGATCTCCGAGATCATACAGTCTATCTTGATCTGAATCGGCGGGATATCCACCTGGTTCAGCGTCTCGAGGATGGCGTCGATATCCTCATAAGTCGGGCATCTCACAATCAACTGGTTCGTTGCGGGGTTGCTGCTAACCGTGTAATTCGCGACGGTCGTTTCTGAAGGCTTTGGCTTCTCTGTAAAAACCTTTGTGGAGAACTGCTCATGGATGATCCTCTTTAGCTCATCAGAGTTATGGTGCCTGCAGAAATAGAATAGCTTCCACTCTGATACGCCGCCAACGATTTGTTCAGAGATCTTAGGGGGGGCTCTATAGGCATCGGGCCAGGCAACATTTGGCTCTTCGGGAGTCATCACATCAATCTGCAAATCCCGGAGTGTCGTCTCGGCTTCACGTTCGGTGTCGGTTTGAGCGAAGATGTTTCTCCATCCGCCGGTCCACAACACAACCGCTACAACCACGATGAGCCCTTGAATGCGACCGCTTTTGGGGTTGTTATCGCTCATAGTCAATCATCGCCATTATGGCCTCGTGAATTGTGAATGACCCATTTGCACATACATCCTTCCAACACTCTGTAAAGATACGGTTTCCACTGATTAGGAAGCCTGTTTCTCTATTAAACCTTCGCATATAAAGTGATTTTGGATTCTCAGAGTGAAAAATGATTCAGTTATTGGCGCCTCGAATCATGTGGTCACAAACCGGCAAGCACGTGTTACACTTCTTCGGCAGGCCATTCGATCCGCTGGGACCACGAATATCCTTATTGTTTTTCAAAAGGGCTCTTGAGGGGCCGTTAGTAACATACAAGCTCGACATTAAGGACAAAAAAAACCGGCAATAGTTTTCGCAATACTTAACTATATGCCGGCCTATGTTTAAGCAGGTAGCCTTACGCTACCCCCTGTTAATCTGCCCAACTCATTTTCAAGTACTGTTATCTTATCGGTTTTTTGAGACGTGTCAATGATGATTTTCTCAAAATTCGTATTATCGAATGTTGTTCGTCCGAAAATACATGACTGTTTTTTCAGAATGTTATTTCGGAATTCTTTGACATGGATTGTGATCTGGTTATCATATGATGAGAGTGATTCAGACGACATGAACGGTATTTCGGTGTAGGATTCTCTCGTGTTTTAAAAGGGGTGGATATGGCGGAAGATCGTACAAGGGGTGAGATCGAAGCTGAAATCAGCGAAGCGATCATCAAATTCGAGAAGGAATACATGGGCCGGGGGCCTGATGAGACCAAGACGTATTACCTCGACGATTTAGTCCTAGTCCGCCTCCAACGGGTCCTCACGCCTGCCGAGAAGCAACTCGCCGAGACAGATAGCATTAAAGGACGAGGGTTAGTCAAGCAGATCAGGACAGAGCTCCTCGAAAAGGCCAGACCGCTGCTTGAAAAGGCAATTGGCGGTATTACGCGCAGAAACGTCATCAGTCTTCACACGGATATCAGCACCGTTACGGGTGAGCGTATCATCGTGTTTACGCTTGGAGATTCTTTGTCGGATGAAAATGCATAGTCGGAAAAGGAAGTGCGGGATATTTTCGGAAAAATTGTAGTAACCGAATGCAAAATGCCGATAACATGCAAAGTTAGATTAAAATTTGGTTGGCAGATGAGCAGGGGGTAGCTTGTGCTACCTGCTGGAGAATGGGCCGGTAAACAGTATAGACTTACGATAGCTGTTGCCGGTTTTTTGTTTGCCTACGACGCGGTGAAAGTACGTTATTCGCGGTCCATTCCATGGACGGCGGAGTAGGATACAGGCCGGCAGCCCTAGTGCGGGGTGCTGGCTTTTTTGTTGACTATTCAATCAAACAAAGGACGCAGAGATGGATAAGTCAAGCAGCACAGTGGACCTTCTGGCCGCTGCAATGCAAGCAGAGGCATTGCGTCAAAAGGCGATAGCCAACAATATCGCCAATCTGGAGACGCCCGGATATCGGCGGGTAGATGTTAAATTCGAAGAATTGCTGGTTAAGGCGATGGATTCTGAGGGCAGGGTGGACGTGAGCAACGTCAAGCCCGTCCTATACCAACCGAAAAATACGCTCGTGAAGGCTAATGGTAACGACGTAAACTATGAAACTGAAGTGGGGCATATGGTCAAAAATTCTCTTCGCTATGAGACCTTAGCCCGGCTTCTCGCCAAGAAGGTCAGAGGGATAGACAAGATTATCAATACACCATAGGATGACTTTGCTTGAATGATGGGCGAACCGTCTCAAATCGTGTAGGGCGCGCGCATTGCGCGGGACCGCATCCGGTTGGCCTCGGGATCGCCGACAAACTCCGCCTTATCCAGATCGAACGTCAGGTTCCGCTTCAATCGCTCACAGATATCCGCCGCCAGGCAGATACACATGGACCGGTACATGACCTCCGGGCTCGCTACCGTTGGGCGACGCGACCGGATACAGTCGAAGAAATCCCGCACGTGGTTCATCGGCCGTCCCGTCCGGCCCATATAGTCGGCCACCACCTTCTTGTAGTCGCGCAACAATGCCGGCGATGAGACATCCGGAGCGCCGTAACCGTCGGCGGCCGCGACCCATCCTTCGGGACCGTCGAACCGCTCGCCGCACGCGCCGTACCAATACTCGCAACGTTCCCACACCGACCCGGCGACCCGGAACAGAACCAGCTTGATCCCATTGGATAAACGCGTCACCATCGTCTGATCCGGACCGGCAAACTCGAACTCGATGAAGGAAACGTCCGACATATCCAGCCCGGCCAGCGCCTGGGCAACCGAATGCGCGCCCCACATCGCCACGTCGGTGGCAAAATCATAAAAGTGATACCACCCTCCTCCCGACGTATAAGCTTTATTGTAAGGCCGCCAGGGACATGGACCGATCCAGACGTCCCAGTCCAGCTCGTCCCTGGGCGGTTCCGGCTCCGCCGGCAACCAGTCGTGGCGCAACCCGTCGCGCCAGCGAATGTCGGCGTAGGCGGTGTGAATCGGCCCCAACCGGCCGGACCGCGCCATTTCGATGGCGAACACGTGATTGCCCTCGCTGAGCCGCTGGGCGCCGGTTTGATAGACCCGGCTG
>JAFGTG010000521.1 GCA_016934255.1 Sedimentisphaerales bacterium | reverse complement strand
GGCAATCGAAGTCCCCGCATGACCCACGGAAAACAGGTCATACTCGCTTTCGGCAGGATTGGGAAAACCGCTGATCCCATCGGGATGGCGGAGGTTCTTGAATTTGTCCTTTCGACCGGTCAGGATTTTGTGCGCATAACACTGATGCCCGACGTCCCAAAGTAGCTTATCTTTTCGAAAATCAAAAACGTAGTGTAGCGCCAGCGTCAATTCGACCACGCCGAGATTGCTCGCCAAATGTCCGCCGGTCTTACTGACCGAATCGAGAATGAACTGGCGTAATTCCCCCGCCAGGGTCCTTCTTTCCGGGCCCGACAGCTTTTTTAAATCATCAGGACTATTCACTTGTTCCAGCAATTGACTCATTAAAATCTAACTATAACACGTTGCCGGAGCAAAAGGTATGTTTTTTTCATTTTGCTTCATTCGAGTGTACAACTATGTTTTATCATCCGTGTGCTTTACTTCCTGGAAAGTACCGCCGTATAACCCCCGTCGTGATCGAAATCCTCCGCCGAAGGAAGGATCAATTCTTCGCATTCAAGCTCGAAGATCGGATTTCTTTTGAGAAAGCTTTGGATCAGCTCGTTATTCTCGGTTCTTTGAATACTACACGTGCTATAACAGATTTTTCCGTGTGGTTTGACGCTCGCCACAGCAGCTTCGAGCAGATCGTTTTGGATCTTCGTCAGAGACTGAATATCCTCCGGGTTGATACGATAACGGGCTTCGATCCGTTTGGCCAATACACCAGTGTTTGAGCAGGGTACATCCAGCACAACACTATCGAATGACGCATCAGGAAATTTCTTATAATCAACCACATCAATACTTTTAAGACCAAGCCGAGCGATGTTCTCTTTGATCTTCTCCAATCGCCGGGGATTAATATCGGTGGCAGTAATCTCTGCCGAATCCTTCGTCGCCTCGGCTAATTGCGTCGTCTTCACACCCGGCGCGGCGCAGAGATCGAGAATCGTCCAGCCCTTTTGGGGATTCAGAAGCCGTACCGGCTGAGAAGCCGTTATGTCCTGGACGATAAATTCACCCTCGGCAAAACCGGGAAGCTCCGAGATAGCTCGCGGGCTTTTAATTTTGATCATTGACTCATCTGAGCTTATCTCCGCTTCGATGTCGGCTTGTCGGAGCTTCTCCGCCAATGCAACTGCTGTTGTCTTTAGTCTATTGGGACGGAGGGTAATGCTCGGTTTGCGATTCGACGCAAGGCAAATCTGCCGGACGGACTCCTCACCAAATTCATCGAGCCAATTGCTAACCAGCCACTGGGGTAATGAGAAAACCACACTCAGATATTCCGTCAGAGATGTCTTTATATCCGGCAAAAAATCCATATCGAATTCGCAGCCGTACGAAGCGGTCTGGATAAGCGTGCGTCTAACATCCGCTTGAGACAACGGCTTCCGACGATGGTCGATGTGTCGGATAATTTGTCTTAGAACGGCGTTAACGAAACCCGCCTGCTTTACCCCGGCATTCGTTTTAGCACACTCTACGGCTTCGTTGACGATGGCATACTCTTCCGTCGCCGGACAATAGATCAACTCATAAACTCCGATACGAATGATGCTCAGTAGCTTATCTTGTATCCTCTCGACGGGCCGGCCCGAAAATTCAGCAATCACCGTATCGATAGCTCCGCGATTTCGCAACGTGCCGAAAATCAGGTCGGTGGCTTTCTGTCTCTGGTCCGTCTCACCCAACAACCTATCCAACACCGGCCCGGCGTTTCTTCTTTTCGGATCACACCGATTCAACACCTCCACCGCAATCTCCCGTGCAGATTTGATTTTTCGATCCGACATGTTAGCTATCAATCTTAACGAACGCATCGCCGGGTTGAGTTTGGCGGCCGTTCGTAAAATCTTTGAAGGCCATCAGGGCCGATCCGGCCGGTTTGACTTGGGTAATCTTCAAAGCATTTTCACCGCAGATGATATTCAAGTTTTCATCGAGCGTTCCAACAGGTAACTCCGTCGGATTTGCACTCTCAACCACCTCCGCGCCGGCAAAGGTGGTCCGCACCGATTTATCACTTTTCCTTGAGACATAATTTGCCGAGGCGCCAGGCCAGGGCCAGAAACCGCGTATCTTTCTGGCTAACACGTCCGCCGGCTCGGAAAAATCCAGTAAACCGTCGGATTTTTTCAACTTGGGCGCGTACGTCGCTTCGTCATGGTTTTGCTCGGTATAAACCGCCGTGCCAGCGGTAATTTGATCGATTGTTTTCAACAACAATGGACCCGCCATTTGAGCTAAACGATCATGTAAGTGGCCGGCGGTTTCTTGAGGGTCGATATCCGTTTGTACCTGAGCCACAATACAACCAGCGTCCATTTTTTGCGCTAAGGCGATGACGCTTAGACCGGTCTCCGTTTCGCCGTTAATGATGGCCCAATTGATAGGCGCCGCTCCGCGGTATTTGGGAAGCAATGAGGAATGGACGTTGATGGATCCGTTCGTCGGCAACGTGGTCAACTCGATACAAATCTTCTGACCGAACGCAATGACCACGATCATGTCCGGCTGATAACCAGCTACCCTTTCGATCATTTCCGGGGTGTTGACATTGTCCGTTTCGATGAAAGGGACACCGTGCGAACCAGCCCAGTGGGCGACCGGCGTCGGATTGGGTTTTCGACCGCGTCCAGCCGGATTCGGCGGCTGAGTTACAACCAATTGTATCTCATGCTCCGAACCGTAGAGTGCATTCAGTGACTCGATACCAAACCAACCACTGCCGAAATAGATAATATTCATAATTTAACGATGGACGATCGACGAAGGACGAGGGACGATAATTGAAGAAAAATAGATCATTGAACTTTACAGAAACTATCGGTTTTTCGTTCCATCGTTGATAACATCGCAAATATGTGTTCGTACTTTTCGTCCAATCTCTCAAATGTTTCCTGATTAATATATTTACAGGCCAAAGCAAATTCCAACCACGCTTGCGTTTCTGCTGCTTCTTGTCCTGAATCTGATAATTTATTAATGAAAACGGCTTTATATCTACGTTTTCGCCAGCCCTCAGATAGATTCGTACAAACAGATCTGGAAGACCGACGCACTTGATCGGTTAGGGAATATG
The DNA here is from genome assembly GCA_016934255.1 of Sedimentisphaerales bacterium. Classification (GTDB taxonomy): domain Bacteria; phylum Planctomycetota; class Phycisphaerae; order Sedimentisphaerales; family Anaerobacaceae; genus JAFGTG01. Next base: position 79 of record JAFGTG010000521.1, on the reverse strand, counting down.
TCTCTTCTTTTGGAAAATCCTTCGATACCTCAAATATCTCCATCGCAGCTTCAAACGCTAATTTATAGACTTTTAAATC
>JAFGTG010000520.1 GCA_016934255.1 Sedimentisphaerales bacterium | reverse complement strand
CCTCTGGACATGATGACGATCACCATCGCCGCCATCGGTTTGGGGATTGCCGTCGATGATACGATTCATTATATCCATCGATTTAAAGATGAATTCCAAACGGACCGATCCTATCTTCAAACGATGTATCGGTGCCACGGGAGTATCGGCTACGCCATGTATTATACCTCGGTGACCATTATCATTGGTTTTTCCATCCTGGCGATGTCGAATTTCAAGCCGACGGTGTATTTTGGCCTGCTGACCGGATTGGCGATGACCGCCGCATTGCTGGCCGCCCTGACCCTTTTACCGGAATTAATCATTCTGGCCAAACCTTTCGGCAAGGAAGCTTGAAATGACAGAATCAAAAATACAGAATACAGACTATAAAATAGAAAAGGCACAAATTCATCCTCTTTCATCTATTCTCTATCTTCTGCTCTCAATTGCATTTACCCTTGTGTATCCAGGTTGTGCGACGACCAAGAACACTTCTGACTCGATACAAACCTCATCAGACCCACTACAGACGGATGATCCGAATACCATCGACGACGATTTTGCATTGCTGGAAGACAACCTTATCGAGGAGAAGATCGAGATACCCGATCCGCTGGAACCCGTGAATCGAATCATGTTCGGCTTTAACGATATCCTCTACTTTTGGGTGGCTAAACCGGTCCTTGGCGTTTACAACGGCGTCATGCCGGAACCGGCCCGGGTGGGAATCCGCAATTTTTTCAATAACCTCTCGACGCCCGTCCGCTTAGTGAATTGTTTGCTCCAGGGCAAGAACGACGGCGCCAAAACGGAATTACATCGATTCGCGATTAATACGACAGCGGGTATTCTGGGATTCGGCGATCCGGCCCTGGATCAACACGGCCTGAAACCGGTCAAGGAAGACCTGGGGCAGACTTTAGCCGTTTACGGGTTGGGCGACGGCTTCTACCTCGTTTGGCCTTTTTTCGGGCCATCGACCGCGCGGGATTCGGTCGGCATGGCGGGCGATCAGTTTCTCAATCCGGTACGTTATGTGGACCCCCGAGAAGTATCCATCGGTATGTCCATCGTGAGAGGAGTGAATGCCGGCTCCTTCGAGATCGGAACGTATGAAGAATTCAAAGAGGCGGCTTTCGAACCCTACATCGCCTTGCGCGAAATGTATATTCAATATCGACACAAACAAATCGAGGAGTAGCGACGTACAATAATTCTTACAGAGTGTTGAATGTCGTATGAAAGTATGGTAAAAGCAGATAAACTCTCATAATGGAGATCGCTGAATATGGACATTGTTGTAACCGTTAAAGAAATCAGGGGGCACTGCCCGACCTATCAAGTGGGTTCTTCTTTCCGACTCAAAGCCGGCTACCAGCTCGTCAGCGACACCCCCGTTTGCATGCACGCCCTGGCGTCTCTCATGCCGTACTATAACGCCCTGCGCGTTTCCAAGCCTGCTCAGTGGGGTCTGGACGGCAAGGAGGATAATTCGAAGGCCTACATCCAATGCCCGGACCCGTACGATTGCACCAACGGCGGCACCGTCATCTTCGAAATATCAAAGGAATAACCCCACAATTTGCCCTATTAATCACAATCAACTCACTTGCTATCATCTTCGTCAAGGTTGAAATCTGGATGGTTAGAGTGGGCTGGGCAGTCTGAGTAGCCCGAAGAGCAATTCAACCACGGGTAAGATGATCCTTTCAAAACCTCCGAGAAAAAGGAAGCCTATCAGCAACAACATACCGAACTGGCCCACTTGTCTGTAAACGTTAATGGCCTCCGGGGATTTCAAGCCTGCATACACCATTCGTGAGCCGTCCAGCGGGGGGATCGGAATGAGATTGAACACGGCCAGGATGATGTTGAACAAGATCGCCAGCAACACAAAATCACCCGCAAACGGTACGGCTTTCAAACGAAACAGGTGAAAGGCGACGGCCAACGCACAAGCGAGCGACAGATTGGCCGCGGGGCCGGCAAAGGCGACGAGAAAAATTTGCTTTTTGTTGAGAACCGAAAAGTTCACCGGCACGGGCTTGGCCCAGCCGAAGTGCACCAGGAGCGGCATAATAATCGTACCGAACAGGCTGATATGGGCGATGGGATTCAGCGTCAGACGGCCCATGCGTTTGGCGGTGTCGTCGCCGAACCGGTAGGCTGTCCATCCGTGAGCGAATTCATGGATCGAAAGCGAGACCAGAAAGATACTCAGAGTAAATAGATACATCAAGAGTTCACTAATCGCCATTATATTTACAACCACCCAAATCGAATTCAAAGCGACATATCATGCTCGCTAAGTTTAGTTGACATTTTGATATAAATCCTTTATATATGAAGACTATGAGACACGCAACAACTAAGATTGGCAGCCGCTTGCTCAGAGGTATTTTATGTCGTCTTCTTGTCCTGTTTATTTTGCACATGTTGCTTGTTTCAGGAGCCGACGGAGATACATCGACAGGTGGGGGCGGATTCAACCGTAATCAAGCAAAACAATATGTACAGCGTTTCGATTTTGAATCTCTTCGATTAGCTATAGAAGATCTGACCGAAACGAGTGGACCCAAATACCCTAAGGGAGCCGGGTATTTGAGGCGATTGGACCAGTTGGAGAAGCAGAGCCGCAATCTCGGTGAGTATGATGTGTTGAAACTTGCGGATGAATTGAATGAACTGCGGAATGAAGCGCTTTTGTCCAATCCATTACTCGATTTCGAGCAGCTTTTACTCCTCAAGCGAAAACTCGGCCAACTTGGTCTGCCCGTGAATCATAAATGCAACTCGGGCATCGAGCGGACCGGCTACGATAATGAAATCGCCATTCTATCATCCGTCCGTCCCGGCGGCACGTTGCGAACCCTCTTTCGGCCGGAAAAGGATGAATTTGTTGGTGAAATCGACCTCCATTACGACGCCGACAAGCTCCTTTTCACCATGCCCAATGGCCCGACCTGGCAAATCTATGAAATCGGAACAGATGGCGCCGGCTTGAGACAAGTCTCACGCGGCGAGCATCCGGATGTGGATAACTTCGACGCCTGTTACCTGCCCGACGGCAGAATCATCTTCGTCTCGACCGCCTCGTTCACGGCCGTTCCCTGCTGGCACGGCGTCGAACGCGCCTGCGGCATCTATCTGATGGACGCCGACGGCGGTAACATGCGACAATTATGCTACGATCAGGACCTTGATCTCCACCCGTCGGTTCTGCCGACCGGGCAGGTGATTTTCAGCCGGTGGGATTACACGGGAACCATGCATATTTACCTCCGGCCCCTGATGGTGATGAATCCCGACGGCACCGGCCAGCGGGCCGTGTATGGCACCAATTCCTATTGGCCGAACGCGCTTTATTATCCGCGTGGCATACCCGGCGTCCCCAATAAGATCATTGCGATTATCGCCGGCTATCATGGCGTGCCGCGAATGGGTGAGTTAGGATTGATCGATACGACGAAGGGTTGGCAAGACGCCGCCGGATTCGTTCAAAAGATTCCCGGCCGGGGCAAGCCTGTTCAAACCGTGATTCGTGATGCTCTGGTAAATAAGTCCTGGCCGAAATTTCTTCATCCCTATCCATTAAGTGACAAATATTTTCTCGTTTCATGTCAGTTGAATCCGAAAAGTCCGTGGGGCATTTATCTTGTGGACGTTTTCGACAATTTGCTGCCAATCTGCGTCCTTCCGAAATACGACTTGTTCGAGCCGATTCCGCTGGCCAAGACACCTCGTCCCCCTGTCATTCCCGACAGAGTGGATTTGGCACGCGACGATGCCACCGTCTATATCGACGACGTGTACGCCGGACCGGGATTGGCCGGTGTCCCGCGCGGCGCCGTTAAGAAGCTGCGGATACTGGCCTATCATTACGGTTATCCGGACATGGCGGGGCCGGATAAGGTCGGTTGCGGAGGACCGTGGGAAGTCATGCGAATCCTCGGCACGGTAAACGTTCACGAAGACGGCTCGGCCCTGTTCACGGTGCCGGCCAATACGCCCGTGAGCGTGCAGCCGCTGGATGTGCAGGGCAAGGCGATCCAGTTGATGCGAAGCTGGTTTACAGCGATGCCGGGCGAGACCGTTTCCTGCGTGGGATGTCACGAACAACCGAAGGAAATACCCGTGCTCCGTCCGCGACAGGCCACGACGCGGCCAGCGGCGCAGATCGAGCCGTGGTACGGCCCGGCCAGGGGATTGGATTTCGAGAGAGACGTCCAGCCCGTGCTCGATAAGTATTGCGTTGCGTGTCACGACGGAACACCGCGACAGGACGGTCGAAACATTCATGATCTTCGCTCGGAGCGGTCTGCAACGAATTATCAGGGACGCGAACTCACCAGATTAGGCGCACAGCGATTACATCCCGTGTTGCGTAAAGCTCTCGGAGGAACCAAGGCGAAATATACACCGGCTTACGAAGCTTTGATTCCCTATATCCGCCGGGTCAACATCGAGGACCATGTCGGCCTGCTGGTTCCCGGCGAATACCACGCCGACACGAGCGAGCTGGTCCAGATGCTGAACAAGGGTCATTACAACGTCCAACTGGATGAAGAGGCGTGGGACCGCCTTGTCACCTGGATCGATCTCAATGGGCCCTGTCACGGCACGTGGCGCGACGTCGGTCCGATTGCCAACGACGCCGATAAGCGACGGCTCGAACTGCGCCGGCTCTACGGCGGTCCGACGGACGATCCCGAGGCGATTCCGGAAATCCACCAACCCTGTATCGAACCGGTTACCCCGGAACCGATTTATCATGCAAAACAACAAACGTTAAGAGTCGCAGAACGGGCCTTTGAGACTTATAAAGGCTCAGAAAAAATTATCGACTTAGGCGACGGCTTGACAATGAAACTCGTGCGCATCCCGGACGGGCAATTCATTATGGGCGATCTTCACGGTTATCCGGACGAATATCCTCTGACGAAGGTTTCAATTCAACGGGATTTTTGGATGGGCACGTGCGAAGTAACCAACGCGCAATACCATCGCTTCGATCCCGATCACGACTCGGGACTTTTCACGAAACGCTTCCAGGGACCGGACGGTCCGGGATTGTCTCTCACGGAGCCGGACCAACCGGTCGTTCGTGTGTCGTGGGAACGGGCGATGGCGTTTTGCCGCTGGTTCTCACTCAAAATGAGCATGGGCTTTACACTTCCGACCGAAGCCCAATGGGAATACGCCTGCCGCGCCGGTACGCAAAGCGCGCTTTCCTACGGCGTCGTGGATGCCGATTTCGCTCGCTGGGCGAATGTCGCCGACAAAAAATTAAGCGTTCCGCCCGGAACCACCGGCGGGTTGGAATCGAACATCGTTGCCCATTTTGGTAAAGGTATCCTGGAATCAGCCGTCTATGGAGGTAACGTCCTTTGCGATACCCGTTTCGATGACGGAGCCATCGCGACGGCAACAGTGGGCAGCTATCAGCCGAATGCCTGGGGACTGTACGACATGCACGGCAACGCCGCCGAGTGGACGCGAACAACATACAGAACCTATTCTTACCAAGACGATGGGCGTGACAACGCCGGTGAATCGGATAGAAAGGTTGTTCGGGGGGGCTCATGGTGCGATCGTCCCAAGCGATGCCGGTCGGCTTTTCGCCTGAGCTATCCGGCTTGGCAACGCGTCCATAACGTGGGATTCCGCGTCGTCTGCGAAATAGAAGAACACGAACGAGATCAAAGAGTCACGGAGTAAACGAGATATGAACAAACGTGTTTTAAGCAGAATTGTTATTATGCTGAATATTTCTTCGATTTGTGCCGGTTTGACGAATGCGACGTTTGCCGCCGGGGATTATTTATCCCCAACAACAATGGTGAGCGATAGCGAGGGCGAAACCCTCTACATTGCCGAAGCGACCGCCAAACAAGTCGCCATTTTCGACATTGAGACGACGAAAGTGACCGAGACCATCGACGTCCCCTCAGAGCCGACCGGACTGGCTCTCACTCGTGACGGCACACACCTCTATGTGACGTGTGCCGGCCCGAAGGGAAACGTTTGCCTTATCGATACCCGGAACGCCAAGCTGCTCCGCACGATACCTGTGGGTCATACTCCAACGGCGCCCTTGCTTACTCCAGACGAAAAGTACCTCTATGTCTGCAATCGCTTCGACAACGATATCTCCGTGATACGTACCGAGGACGGCACGTTGGCGAAGAAAATACCCGCCCTTCGGGAGCCGGTGGCTACTGCTGTCACACCCGACGGCGAGTGGCTCTACGTCGGGAATCATCTCCCGGCCGGACCGGCGTCCGCCGACTCGGTGGCGTGCAATATCTCCATCTTCAACGCTCGAACGATGGCTTTTGACATCGATATCGCCCTGCCGAACGGGAGCACGGATCTCCAGAGACTCGTTGTTTCGCCGGACGGTCGATTTGTGTTTGCCTCGCATATTCTCGCCCGCTACACGGTTCCAACGACCCAGTTGGAGCGAGGTTGGATCAATACCAACGCCCTGAGTATCATCGACGTCGGGGGTAAGAAGCTTCTCGAAACGGTCCTTCTGGACGATGTGGATTACGGCGCGGCCAATCCGTGGGCGCTGGCGTGCACGAGCGATTCGAAACTTCTGTGTGTCACTCATACCGGGACCGATGAGCTTAGCATTATTGAAATCGCCAAGATGCTCGAAAAGATTCAAGACTATCACCAGCGTCACGGCATCTCGACGAACAGCTTCTCCGGCGGCTCGTATTCGGCACAAGCTACTGAAAAAGTCTCGAATATCCCAAACGAGCTGAGCTTTCTCTACGGCATCCGAAAGCGAGTTAAGCTCCTTGGCAAAGGCGCGCGATCGCTGGTCGTTCTCGGCCAAAAAGCCTATATTGCAGAATACTTCACCGACACCCTCACCGTGGTGGATTTGAGTGACACATCGAGGCCCAAAACGACCTCCATTGACCTCGGACCTAAACATCCGATGACCGCCGAACGAAGGGGTGAGATGCTTTTCAACGATGCGTCCCTTTGCTTCCAGGGTTGGCAGAGCTG
>JAFGTG010000519.1 GCA_016934255.1 Sedimentisphaerales bacterium | reverse complement strand
TTCCATAATATAATCATCTTTTTCGGTTTGAAATCCCAGGGAAAGTTTTGATGGCCGAGACAATTACTGGAATATTGAAACGTGTCAACAAAGGACAGTTCGCCGTTCGAACCGCTGAGCGGTCCTATCGGCCGGCGCGAGGCGAGTTGATGGTCCAGCCCAATCTAAACAAACGATTCCATCTCACCGAAGGGGTCTCTGTTACCGGCCAAACCGAGCGAAATAAAGGCAAGCACAGGCTCGTCTCCATCGAATCCCTCGGCGGGATGTCTCCGGAGGAATTCGTCGAGCGTCCCATCTTTACCGATCTGGTGGCCATCGATCCGCATGAGCGGTTCGATCTGGGCCGTTCCGGCCAGGAGAGCATGAGGATCGTGGACCTGATCGCCCCGGTCGGCAAGGGGACGAGGCAGTTGATTGTCTCGCCGCCCAAGGCGGGAAAGACAATCCTCCTGGAGCAGACCGTTCAAGCGATCCGGCAGTGCTCGCCGAAGAGTCGCGTGATCGTCCTTTTAGTGGACGAGCGGCCGGAGGAAGTCACCCACTTCCGCCGATCCGTGGAGGGCGCCGAGGTGGTGGCCAGCACCAGCGACCACACCGCCGACGAACATGCGGAACTGGCCGAACTGATGCTGGCTCACGTGCAGACCGAGCTCGAATGCGGCCGGGAGATCGTCCTGATGATCGACAGTCTCACGCGATTGGGCAGGGCGTTCAACAATCGAACGCGAGGCCGGGGGCCGCGCCGTCATACCATGAGCGGCGGCCTCGAAGCGGGCATCCTGGAGATTCCACGTCGCCTGTTCGGATTGGCGCGGAACATCGAGAATGGCGGTTCCGTGACGATCATCGCCACGTGCCTGATTAATACCGGCTCGCGCATGGATCAACTGATCTTCGAAGAATTCAAAGGCACGGGCAACAGCGAGCTTGTTCTCGACCGATCCCTGGCCGAGGCCCGAATCTTCCCCGCAATCGATATCCCCGCCAGCGGCACTCGGAAAGAAGCTAAGCTCTACAGCGACGAACAAACCCGCGGCCTGGCGACGCTCCGGCGCGTCCTGTCGAATTACGATCCTCGCGGGGCGATGGATTCCCTGTTCAAGCTGCTCAGGAAGTATCCGAATAACGACGAGTTTCTGGGGCATTTTTGCGCCGGGAATTGAAAGACGTGTCGCTCCGCCAAAGGCGTGCCCTTCGGGAAGTTTAGGATACATCTGTCGGAACTCAAATTCTTCGCCCTTGATGGCGACTTTATTTAGGCACTCTAATAAAACCTTTCCCTTGTCACCCCTTCGACAGGCTCAAGGGCAGGCTCTGAGCGAAGCGAAGGGTCTCAATTCAGGCGTAAAGACTGAGATTCTTCGCTTCACTCAGAATGACAAATCCATAAGATGTTCGTTTTTATTAGAGTGCCTTGATCTTTCGATACCGGGGCAAACGAGATAGAGGCGCCGCTACGTTTTCAACCGCCGGACCCTCGACAATACTCCCGTCTTCGCCTTTCCACTGACCCGGCGGAAAATGAATCGTTCGTTCGGTCGCGCCTTTCTCAAGAACGGGCGCAACGAGAATGTTCTCGCCCAAAAGGAACTGATCTTTAACCTCGACGTAGCCTTGGTGGGGGTATTCATATTCCATTGCTCGCACGATGGGTTCGCCCGTCCTGGCCGCCTCTCTGGCGAGCATGAGAATCTCCTTGCCGATGCGCGTATGCAACTCCGCCATGTCCCTGCAAATCGTGAGATTCTTTTCGTTCAGAACCCGCCAGGGCGCTACGGAGAATTGCATCATGGGCATCAGCGCGTGACACTGGGCGGCGCGAACGATCAATTCCTGGTCCACTTGTTCCAGGTTCCTGAAAGACAGATACTCGCCCCCGCCGATCAAGTCGGGACACGTGAATGCATATCCCATCAATCCCTGATTGATGATCCCCGGGATGAGTTTTTGCAGGTCCTCCCAGTTGTGATGCTTGTCCCGCAATCTCTGGGAGATCGGTTCCCCGCCCATCTTCCAACAGGCACGGTATTCGTTCAGGGGATAGTCCAGCCCGACGCGAGCAAAAAGTTCGCTGTGAACGTTCGGGTTGACATCTTTAAATGATTTCGGAGGCACGAGCATGCGGTCTTCGGAATAATGCATGGCGTCGCCGCCGTCGAATTTGAATCCATCGACACCATAGGTGGAAACAAGATAATCCAGTTGCCCTTTGAACCACTGACGCCCCGTGGGATTCGTCAAGTCCAGAACCGCGCTGAAACCGTCCCACCAATACATGATCGCGGGACGGGAGGGATTGTCTCGGTTGAGAATCCAAACTGTTTTGCCCTTCTCGACATGATCGAGATAAAGGTCATTATAGAAGGGACCGTCCGATGTAATATAGGGACATACCCACAGCATCACCATGAACCCGTAATCGTGAAGCGTATCGATCATGGCTTTCGGATCGTTGAACCGGGTTCCGGAAAAATCCCAGTGGCCATAATCATCCGCCCATCCTTCATCGATCATAAACGCGCCGGGCGGGAAACCGTGCGCGATGATCTGTTTGGCGTACTCCAGGATGTCTTTTTGATTCTGATTGTAGGTCAATTCGATCCACGTATTGAACTGGGGACGTGCGAACAGGACGGGATCGGGAATTCTGCCCTTCGGAGGAAAGAACGTCCGGCTGGCAAATTGATAGACCTCTTTCAACGTCGAGCCGGATTGCCCCGTCCGGACCGGTCCGAAACGCGAAGAGAGATGGATGTGCCCGTCTTTAAACTCGAAACGAAACGGATCGTCGGACCAGATATAGCGTCCCTGGTTTGAGATCAGAAGGGGTTGAACCTGGTTTCCCGCGGTATCCCCGAAGGAGTCAAAATTGTAGGATGCGTCAGACAAGGGCATACGATGCGACTGACTGATCACGCCGGCCCACCATCGTTCTCCCCGGGCGATCTTGAGAGTCTGGCCTTCAGCTTTAGCTCTCGCTGAACTTAAAGTGAGAGTCGCCAGTAGGATGAAGAATACTCCTTGAACCGTTACGGTCTTCCAATTCTTTCGACTCATGTTTGGGTTCCTTTCAGACTAATCGACGAGTTCCCGCTCGATATCCTCTAATGACTTGCCTTTGGTTTCGGGAAGGACGAGGAGGACGAACGTGAAACCCGCCGCGCAGATCAGGCCGTAGAGCCAGAACGTTTTGGCCGATCCTAAAGACCGATTCAACGTAGGAAACGAGTAACTCAATGTGAAGCATCCGATCCAGAGACTAAATACCGCAATGGACATGGCGGCGCCGCGAATGCGATTCGGGAAAATCTCCGAAAGCAACACCCACACGATCGGCGCCAATGAGAATGCGTAAAAGGCGATCGCCGTAACGGTCAGAAATACCACGAGAAAACCGGTCTTCTCCATATGAAAGCTCAAACCGAGCAGGCCGTACGTGCCCGCCAGGCCGGCCGAGCCGATCAGCATTAAAATCTTGCGCCCGAACTTATCGACGGTACCGATAGCGACGAACGTGAAGAAAAGATTCACGATACCCGTGATGATGATGTTGAACATAATCCCCTTGACGTTATAACCGGCGGCCTGGAAGATTTCTTCGGCGTAATAAAAAATGACGTTGATGCCGCACCATTGCTGGTAAACGGCTAAGGTTATGCCGATCAGGGCAACCTTAATGAGTCGAGGCTCGAGCAAATCCCGGAAGTTCACGCGGGAAATCTCCTCCGCGGCCAGGGTTTGCTGGATATTCATCATCTCCGCGCGGGCGTGCTCGGCTCCTCCCACACGAGACAGGATCGATTCGGCCAGCGCGTTCTTGCCGTTCTTAATGAGCCAGCGCGGGCTTTCCGGCACGAAGAACATCAAGCCGAAGAACGCCAGAGCCGGGATGGCCTCGGCGGCAAACATCCAACGCCAGCCGATCTTGCCGTTCCAGGTGGCCAGAATCTGCTCGAAGGTGGGATTCAAAGGCAACTCAGCCGGGTCGTATAGTGAGATGAGCCAGTTTACAATCTGGGCCAATAGCACGCCGATGACAATCGTTAACTGGTTGATCGAGACGAACCGTCCGCGCAGCTTGGCCGGCGAAATCTCGGCGATGTACATCGGTGACAGGTTGGACGCCAGCCCGATGCCTACGCCCCCAAGGATGCGGAAGAACGTGTACCAAAAAAACGTCCAGGCCATCGCTGTGCCGACGGCGGAAACAGAGAATAACAAACCCGCGCAAATTAAAAGTCGTTTACGGCCAAATCGATCGCTCAAAGCCCCGGAAAGAATCGCACCGAGCAGGCACCCAACCAGCGCCGAACTGGCCCCCCAGCCCTGGAGGGATTCGGATTCCAGATTGAAGTAGGCTTCGTAAAAGACTTTGGCCCCGCCGACCACGACCCAGTCGTAGCCGAACAGCAATCCACCCATCGCGGCCACGAGGCAGATCAACCACATGAAGGCCATGTTGTAGCGCGTTTTTTCCACCGGTATAGTTTCCTTTCCGGATACTTGATTCGTTCCGATATCCTGAGAACCTAATATCCTTATAGCCCACTATTTAGTTACTGTTGCGGAAACACGGTTTGTCATTCCCGCGATGGCTTGGCCATGCCTTACGGCAAGGCGGGAATCCACTTTTTACGCCCTGGCCCCCTGCCTTCGCAGGGGTGACATGTCTAGTTTTCTACTTTCTGCAACAGAAACTATCGAATGACAGCCGCCCAACCGCCTCCCGGCGCGAGCTTGATTTTAAGCGTATCTCCGGATGAGATTCGAGCCGTTACTTTCTTGTAATCATTGCCGTTCCGGTCGGCGTTGATGCCGTCTTTGTAGATGTCGATGGTATGCCGTCCGGGATCGAGGAATGAAAAATCAACCGTCAGTTCCCTGGCCGTCCAGTCGGTCATCGCTCCGACATACCAATCGGCGCCGCTCTTGCGTGCGATGATCACGTAATCGGCCACCTTTCCATCCAGGACTTTCGTCTCATCCCACACGGTGGGCACCTTCGCCAGAAACTCCATACATTCCGGCTCTTTCAGGTAGTTCGTCGGCGTGTCAGCCAGCATCTGCAACGGGCTTTCGTACACCACGTACATGGCCAACTGGTGACACCGCGTGCCCAAACTCATCGGCCGGTTAAAGACCGCGTTGAAATTTTTCCATTGGGCGTTGTTCATCGCCCCCGGCGTATAATCCATCGGCCCGGCTACCATCCGAATAAAAGGGATGACCACGTCGTGTTCCGGATTCGCCGCCGTGCCCCATTTACAGTTCTCAAGTCCGCGAACACCTTCACGGGTGATGACATTGGGATAGGTCCGCCGCAAACCCGTCGGCTTATACGAGCCGTGGAAGTCGATCAGCATATGCCGCTTGGCCCCTTCTTTGGCGATCTTGTGGTAGTAATTGACCATCCACTGATCGTCCCTCTGCATAAAATCGACCTTCAGCCCTTTAGCGCCCCATTTCTCGAATTGGTCCATCGCGACGTCCAATTGATCGTCGAGCGTCTTCCAGATCACCCACGGAATGATTCCGACGTTCTTGCTCTTGGCGTAGCGGAACAATTCCTCCATATCCATACCATCGACGACCTTCGTCAGATCACCGAGCACGTACCAGCCTTCGTCGAGGATGATATATTCGAGGCCGTACCTGGCGGCGAAGTCGATATAGTATTTGTACGTCTCGGTATTGACTCCCGCCCTGAAATCCACACCGTAAACGTTGTTGAAGTTCCACCAGTCCCAGGCCACTTTGCCCGGCTTGATCCAGGAGGTATCTTTCAGTTGCAGCGGCTTGGCCAGTTTATACACCAACTCGCTCTCGATCAGGTCGCCGTCTTTCTTGGCGACGATCATGACCCGCCAGGGAAAGGACCGCTTGCCGTTGGTCTTTGCAATGAAGTCGGCGCGCTTCGTCACCGGCACGTCGCGGTCGTTTTCCGCTCTTTCCGCCAGGGCATACGCCGGGAATTTGCCGTACAAGCTCCGGCTGCCGGCGCCCCGAAGATACAGTCCCGCATAATCCTCCAGGTCGGCTTCGGTGATCAGGACCTTCGGTCCTTCTTTTACGTCCACCAGGGCCGGCAGCGAGCACATCATTCCTTCTTTTATCTCGCTGAGCGAGTAGTATTTGTATTCGCGTTCCGAATGGGTCTGGAAGCTTTCTTCCTCGGGGAAATAAACGCCGTAATCGCCCGGGAAGTTGAAGGTCGCTTCTTCCATGACGACCTTGATTTCCCCGTCGAGATCCGTGACAAACCGGTAGGCTACACCGTCATTATAAGCCCGACAAATCAGCCCGAATCCCCCCTCGAATTCCAAGGCTAACTCATTGAATTGATCGAGAATCTTCCTTCTTTTGACCTGGACGACCGGAAAGATTTTTTCATCGACCTCTCTGCGTTTGACCTGACGGACCTGGGGATTCACGCCCAGAACGGTACCGCTGCTCAACTTTAACGAAATCGCAGACGGCTCGACCAACACCTTCGATTGATGACTGACCGAATAGTGAATCTTTTCGTTTACCGTAACTTTAAGCCGAAGCGCCTTATCGGGAGAAACGACGTCGTAATCTTCGCCGAACGAGACGGCGTTTGCCAAGACACCCATTACACAGAATAGCGCCACATATTTATACTTAGCCATTTTCATAACCTCTTTTATTTCAAACCAAGATTCTTAATATGTACGAAACGCGAAATATGGTAACGCAAACCGGTAGTTTGTCTCAAGAATATTACGGCGTATGGGCAAAAAACTATTGCCTTTTTTATGTGAAACAGCGAACATGAGGGAGCCGTTCAGGGATCTACGCACAACCCTGCTGAGAAAAAACGTGTCATTTGAACGACTGAAGGGAGAAACCATGAGTCAATCAGCACGCATCCGTTTGTTTTTGTCGATTCTGGTATTAGCGCCGCAAGCGATTCTTATCGCGAAGGAAACCTATGAGGTTGACGTCCGAACGGAGGTGAAGATTCCGATGCGGGACGGGGTTGAGCTGTCGGCGAATATCTTCCGGCCGAAAGCCGACGGCCAGTTCCCCGTCATCCTCGTGCGTTCGCCGTATGGCAAAGGCAATGAAAAGAACGGCGATGGTTTGTTCTACGCCGGATGCGGATACGTCCTGATCAGCCAGGACTGCCGGGGCAAAGGAACGTCCGGGGGCGATTGGGAACCTTTCGCGAACGAAGGCAACGACGGCCGGGATACGCAAAAGTGGATTCTGGACCAACCGTGGTGCAACGGGAGTGTTTGTACCAGCGGCGGATCGTATGTGGGATTTACCCAGTGGATTTCCTCCCCGAACGCCGGCGAGCACCTTAAGGCGATGTTCCCGCTCGTGCCGCTCGTGGACGCCTACGGGGACGGCGTCTATACCGACGGGGCATTGAATCTCGCCCTGATGATGGGCTGGGGCAGCCTCGTCTCGACCGGGTTGAGCCGGCCGGCCGCCATGTATTCATGGAAACCGGAGGATTGGGATAAAGCCTATCGAACGTTACCGCTCGCCGAGTGGGATCGTGCCGTCGGGGGGAAAATCCAGTACCTGCGCGATTGGGTGGCCCATCCGCATTTTGATGACTATTGGACTACCCGCGGCGTACGCGGCCAATGGCAGAATATTACCGTGCCGATTTGCGTGGTCGGGGGCTGGTACGATATCTTCGCCAGGAGTGTTTTCGAGCACATGAATGCCGTTCGATCCATGTCACGCTCGGAGCAGGCACGAAAACATCAGCATCTTGTGATGGGTCCGTGGGCGCATGGGATTAGCCGGGATGGTAGTGTCGGCGATTTGAATTTCGGTGAGCAATCGGTCATCAAAATCCGCGAGATGCAGGCGAAATGGTTCGACTATTGGATGAAAGGCGAACAAACCGGCGCCGACGATTGGCCGGCCTTTCGCCTCTTCGTCATGGGCCGCAACGAGTGGCGTGACGAACAGGAATGGCCTTTAAAGCGGACTCAATACACACCTTACTATTTTCATAGTGAAGGATCGGCCAATACGGCCAGCGGTAATGGTACGCTGAGTCCCGCCAAATCCTCCGCTGAACCTATGGATACGTTTATTTACGATCCGAACGATCCCGTTCCCACGACCGGCGGGTGCAACTTGGTCGGTTGCCCCATCGGACCGCGAGATCAGAGCGAGGTCGAGAAGAGAGATGATATTCTCATTTTCACCAGTGAGACGCTTAAAAGCGAATTGGAGGTCACCGGACCGGTGAAAGTCGTGCTTTACGCCGCCACGACCGCGAAAGACACCGACTGGACGGCGAAGCTCGTGGACGTCCACCCCGACGGCAAACCCTACAACCTCTGTGACGGTATCCTTCGCGCCCGCTACCGTGACTCAAAGGATCATCCGGGTCTCATTCAGCCCGGAAAGATATACCGTTATGAGATCGATCTTTGGGTGACGAGCAACGCCTTCCAGCCCGGCCATAAAATCAGAGTCGAAATCTCAAGCAGCAATTTCCCGCGCTTCGACCGCAATCTTAACACCGGCGAGCCTTTCGGCACGGGCACGCAATGGATCAAAGCAACGCAAACCATCTACCACGACAAGGAGCACCCCTCGCACGTCCTCTTACCCGTCATTCCCTCTTCCCCTTGAATATTGAAGGATGGAGACTGAATAAAAAGTGTCGAAATCGTGGAGCGTGATAAACCTGTTTGACACGTGTAGAGTCCATCACCTTTGCAACACGTCTCACGTGCAGTATTTTTATCGGACATAGGGTTTTCGATATCCCACGCTCCCAACATCGGTATTTCGTCGTCCGTTTTTCAAATCTTTTTCTTGTTGAAGAGATCGCCCTTACCCGTTAAACTCATCATATTGTTTGTCATAGAAAAGAATAAATGGAGTTTTGGTTAAGGAAATATTTGCTATGAGCCACAAAACAATCTTACGAAGCCGGAGTCTCTTATTCGTCTTTTTTGTTTATCTGTCATTCATTCTGGTCGGCTGTACACCATCGCTTGTCGGCGAGAACGCTGCTGTCTTTTCCATGCGCCGTCTCCATGCCCGCATCAACAGCGATATGGCGACGGTGAATGAGGCCTCGGTGGTCGCCCTTGAAAAACTGGAGATTAAAGTCGTCGATAAAAAGAAGGATGTCTTCGGTGCAAAAATCGTTGGAAAAACGTCCGATGAAAAAACCATCACGATCAAGATCAAACCGGCGGAAAACAATAGCTCAAAGTTGATTATCTGCGTGGGTACTTTTGGAAATGAAATGCGTTCCCGCGCTATTTATGAACAGATTCGAAAAGAACTCGGACAGGTGACGGGGGGCTAATCAGGCTCCAGCTTGAAGGAAAGAGATTGCAGAACGTGAGGATATTCCGGAAAGGGGGCGGGTCGGAGCTTCTCCATTGTTCCTCTCTGTTCAATTGACAAAAAAGGTGAAAATGATATAGAGCGCGATCATGGTAAGAGCCAGAGCGCCGCTGAGGAGTTTGTAATTGCCGATGCCGGGCCAGCCTTTTTCTCGAAGCGGCTCCAACGGGGACTTCCATACCAGTTTGCTATTTTCGTCTGTGAGCGGTTCCGGGCATAAGAGGGACATGACAACCATAACGACCCCGCAGAGAGCTGCAAGAATGAAGCTGATCACCATGAAGGTCAGGAAGTTGAATACAGGATACGCTTCTCTGAATTTTCCGAGCAACTTAGTAAAGTCGAGGAGGAACACGGTCAATCCGAGAATCGAACCGGTTACCAGCGTTATGATGGATGCCTTCGACGAGGCCCTTTTCCAAAATACCCCGGCGACAAAGACAACCGTAATTGGCGGAGCGATGTAACAAATCGCGGCGTTGATTCCCTGGAAGACGGTCGGAAATCGTCCGCAAAACGGCGACCAGATCACCGCCAAAACCATTCCGACAAAGGTCGTGATCCGGCCGATCAGAACGAGCTTTCTTTCGGGCGTGCTCGGCGCCCAGCGTTGATACAGATCGTAAGTAAACAACGTCGCCACCGAATTGAGCGCCCCGGAGACGGTGCTCATCAACGCGGCCATCAGCGCGGCCGCCACCAGGCCCCGCACGCCGATGGGCAATAGATACGTAATCATGTGCGAATAGGTTTTCGCCGCATCGGCTTTGCCGTTTTCGGTTAATGGAAGGGCCGGGATCAATCCCTTGTGGATCAGGGCCAGGCAGATCAGGCCGGGCAGAACGAAAATGAAAACGGACAGGATTTTGATAACGCCGGCAAAGAGCGGCCCGATCCTTGCATGGTTTTCGTCTTTAGCGCCTAAAACCCGCTGGACGATGGTCTGATCCGTACACCAATACCAGATGCCGATGATGGGATAACCGAGCAAGACCGAATACCAGGGTAAGCCGGACGAGTCGCCGTGCGGGCGGAGGACCGTAAGCTTGACCGAATCGACGCTCTCGGCGAGCCCGCCCCAGCCGCCGACCTTGTCGTAGCTGATGGCGGTAAGAATGATCGCGCCGAGAAGAAGAATAATCGTCTGGACGGATTCGGTGAGGACGACCGCCATTAAGCCGCCGACGATGGTGTAAAGCCCCGTTAATGCGGCGATCAGAATAATGCTCGTCATCATGTTGATACCGAACATACCTTCCAGGACGACGGCCCCGGCGTATAACGAAAAACCGATGTGGATGAAAACAGCCGAGATGATCGACATGAGGGACAGCCAGTCCCGGCTGGCGCGGGAGTAACGTTTTTCTAAAAAATCCGGCAACGTCGTCACTCTGGAGCGGATGTAAAACGGCGCAAAGAATAAGGCGAGGATAATCAGCGTGAACGGGGCCATCCACTCGAAGTTCCCATAAGCCAAGCCGTTCGTGTAACCTTCTTCGGCCAGGCTGACTAAGTGAACCGTGGAGATATTCGTGGCAAACAGCGCCAGCCCGATGACCGGCCAACGAAGCGTCTTGCCGGCGAGAAAATATTCGTCGGCCTGCTCGGTCTTTTTCTTCCGCAGCCCGGCCCAGCACCCCAGGCCGACAATGAAAACAAAGTAGAAGATGATAATGACCAGGTCAATGCCGTGAATCTGCATGGTCTCTCCGATGAATTAACGATACTTTTGCCGGGTCAACTCGATCACCTGCTCGACGTTGGATCGATCGATGATCGCCGCCCCGGCGTCGATATCCGAAGGAACAATGCCATATCGTAAATACAAGGTCAACTGGATCACCGGATAAAATCCCTGGATATACGGCTGCTGGTCAATGGTACATCGGATATGACCTTGCTGGATGAGCCGCAACGTTTCCGAAGAGAGATCGAAACCCGCCGACCAGTAGCCTTTATTTGGGAAATACTTCTTGATCGCCCGACCCGCCGCTTCCGTATCCGCCTGGCCGGTGCCCAGGATAATTCGGATGTCGGGATGTTCTTTCAACGCTTTGGCGACGACTTCGGCGCCTTTGACCGAATCGTTGCCGGTGACAAGAACCGTCCACTGAATATCTTTCTTCTTCAGAATCGTCTGCTCGCCACGGAGCCGGTCTTCCAGGGCGGAGACGCCTTCATCGTGCATGGTCATTAAGATGTGAGCCTTGTTCGGAATGAGAGCTAAAAGATGTTCGGCGAGTGTTTCTCCGGCTTCGTACAACCGCTGATTCACGCTGCTCAAACGTGCATTCGGCGTCAAGTGATCGTCCACGTTGAATGCTACGACCGGCACGTCTTTTTCGATTGCTTCCTGAACCACGACGTCAAAAGCCTCCGGATCGATGAGATTCAATGCGATCCCGTCATAGCCCTCGGCAACGGCTTGACGGACGAGACTCGCCTGGGCTTCCACGTCCACGCCCTCGGTCCCGATGAAATCGCATTCGACCCCCATCAATCGAGCGGCGTCGAACATTCCCTTTTCGACCGGCTCGAAAAACCGGGCGTTCACGGCGCACGTAATGAACGCATAGCGCAGCGGCTTGACGGAATCCGATTTACCTGGTTGTGAACGCGTTTGCTCTGTCGAGCAGCCGGTCAGAGAGACGATCAGGGAAATCCATATCACCCATACGTGTCTTTTTATCAATCGCATCTTTCCACCTTTTCTATACTCAGTTATTTGAATCTTGAAATTGATTATCTCATATCATTTTCTTGAAGAATGTGCTACTTATTTTCTTGGAGCGTGTGTGAGAAGTTCCAATTTCCCCTCTTGTCATGCTGAGCGAAGCGAAGCATCTGGGATAACGACGGATCGTTGAGATTCTTCACTTCGCTATGCTCCGTTCAGAATGACAACACACACTTCTCACGCACGCTCTTAAAAAGCCGTTTGTAAATGAGCGCAAAGGAAAGGCTGTGGGCACTGAGGCGCCCACAGCCGATGTCAAAGAATTTATTGGGATCAGTCCGTTAATCCGAATATTTTTCCGACGTATTAGTCCGGACAGCTTTCAAGCCACATCGTCGTGAATGTGATGAGGTCCAACGTATCGACGACGCCGTCACCATTGAAATCTTCACAAACCGTCAAGCTCGTATCCGGAGCAAAGTAGTAGTCTTCCGTTTCACCGATGTCGTATTTGTCTTCGGGTCCGGAGCCGGCGTTGCCTTCTTCGCCGGGATTGCTTCCGCCCTTCCAGGGCTGCTCGGAAAGCGTAATCCGCATCCAGATCTCTTCCGGCCCCTGGGACGGATGCCAGGCGAGAATGCCCGGCGTGGTGAGGGTGTTGATTCCCGCCGGCAGATCGAACAGAAGCTGGTTCTGAACGGCCCACTCTTTAGCGAGACCCTGGGTACATTCGATGGTATCATCCCAGTCACCGTCGCGGTTCCAGTCGCACCAGACGTTGACCCAGAGGTCCGTGCCCGTCTCGACGACGTTCACGGTATAGTCGAACGTGGACCAGCGGCAGTGGGGCAGACTCACCGGGAAGATCACGCCGTCGTCCCCCCCGTCGCGGTCCGAGGTGTCGTTTGCGGGCCGGAGATTGAAGCGGCCGTCCTGATCGGTGCCGCTGTCAGCCTCGTTTTCCCATGTCACGGTCGAACCCAGGAAGGCGACCTCGCCGGCCCGGACGTGTACCGGTCCGAACGGCCCGGTGCCGGTGCCGTCGTCATAGACCGTGGGAAAATTCCCCGGCAAGAGGACGGGCAGAAGCCCTTGCGAAGGATACGCCGTCATGGACTTGCCGACGTTGTTCGTACTGTCCGGGGCGTCGCCCAGGTCATACGGATCGGACGGAATGACCGGTTCGCAACTGACGTTCAGCACGCCCACTCCGGTCTGATTGCCATAGCCTCCGATCTCGATGAGGTAAACGCCGCCGGCAATGACATCGACCACGAGTTCAGATTGATAGTTGCACGCATCATCGTTGCAGCCCATCATACCGCCGGCCGATGGATAGCAGTTGCCACCTTTATAAACGGCGAGCATCGTGTCATACGCGCTGCCGCACAGACTGATGGTGGCCTTGCCCGTACTTGCGGGAGTGTAACGATACCAGATATTCGGGCTGGTCATACAATGGCCCGGCCCGTCGAAGGTCGCCTCGGTCGTTTCGAACGCCAGGTCTTTAACGTCGCCGATATCCTGGGCGTTCTCGCACTCATCGTTATTGGATGACCCCGACGTTCCTTCGCAACGAACGTTCAGCACGCCCTGGCCGGTTTGCGAACTATAGCCCCCGATTTCGATCAGGTATTGTTCGCCTTCGACGGCCGTGAACGTAATCTCGGATTGATACGTCCCGCCGGCGTCGTCGTTGCACTCGATCAAGCTGCCTTGTTTCAATGCGCAACCGCAACCGTCATAGACGGCGAGCATGGTGTCGTAAGCGCTGCCCAGGAGGCTCACCGTGGCTTCGCCGCTGCATGAGGCGGTGTAACAATACCATACGTTCGGACTGGTCATACACAGCCCTGCGCCGTCGAACGTCGCATTCCTTGTGTCGAACGACAAGTCCTTGACGTCGCTGATCGCCGTCGCGTTCGCACAGTCGTCCTTGGTCGCGGGCGTTTCTTCGCCCTCACAGGTAATGTTCAGAATGCCCTCACCGGTCCCGGAGCCGTAGCCCCCGACTTCGATCAGGTAGTTTTGCCCCGACGTCACGGCAAAGGTCAGCTCCGACTGATACGTCCCGCCGGCGTCATCGTTGCATCCGATCAGATCGCTATCGGTCGGATAGCAGTCGCATCCATTATAGACGGCCAGCATCGTATCGAAGCTGCTGCCCAGAAGGCTGACCGTCGCTTCGCCGGTGCACGAGGCTGTATAGCAATACCAAATATTGGGGCTGACCAGACAAAGGCCGGGACCGTCGAACGTCGCATTGGTCGTATCGAACGTCAGGTCGGTGACTTCACCGACGGCGATGGCTTGTGTGCAGTCATCCTTGGTCGCCGGCGTTTCGCCTTCACAACTGATATTTAAGATTCCCTGGCCGGTCTGGAAACCATAGCCGCCAACCTCGATCAGGTATTGCTCGCCTTGTGTTGCTGAAAAGGTAATTTGCGACTGGTGCGAGGAGGCCGCGTCGTCGTTGCACTCGATCAGATCGGCAAGGGCCGGATAGCAGTCGCATCCGTTATAGACGGCCAGCATCGTATCGAAGCCGCTGCCCAGAAGACTCACCGTGACCTCGCCCGTACACGTGGCGGTATAACAATACCAGCAATTCGGGCTGACCATGCAGTGGCCGGGCCCGTCGAACCGCGCTGACCTCGTATCGAACGTCAGGTTCGTGACATTACTTATCGCTTCGGCGTGATTGCAATTGTCATTGGGGCATGCGAAAGCCCCACTGACGCCAAGCAGCGAAATCAGTATGAATGCCAATAAGAATCTTACTTTTTGTCCGTTCATAATCGGAACCTCCAAAAAATTAGTAGCCACCTTTTCATCACCCATTATCGGCTGTATTATGCGAAGAAATTACATGACATGACGTCAATTTGCCGATTTCTTGTTAAAAAACCTACTTATCAGTGCCATCGTGCTTTGAGCGTGTAACGGCTTTTTTTGATTTTCTTCGCCGGGTTTTATTTTATCGGCGAGAATTAATGGTCTTTTAAGCGTTTCGTTGCGGGAACGTGAAATCCTGGTATAATACGTTTCAATCTGGCATTGACACGACGAACTCAGGAAAGGAAATCTATGAACAAGCCAATCAGTATCATGCCGTGTCTGGACATGCAGAACGGCCGCGTGGTGAAGGGCGTCCACTTTGTGGATATCCGGGACGCCGGCGATCCCGTCGAATGCGCCAAAGCGTACTGTCGGGCCGGGGCCGACGAACTGGCCCTTCTGGACATCACGGCCACCGTCGAGAATCGGCCGACGATGCTCGAAGTCGTCAAGAATGTCGCGAAAGCGGCGACCATCCCCTTTACGGTGGGCGGGGGGGTTCGCGATGTGGCCTCGGCGGCCGAGGTCATGGATGCCGGGGCTGACAAAGTGTCCGTCAGCAGTGCGGCTTTCCGCACGCCAGAGATCATCCCGGCAATGGTCGCCGAATTCGGGCCTGAAAAGATTACAGTGGCGATCGATGTCGATGTGAACGAATCGTTGCCGTCGGGCTATGAAGTCTATGTCGATGGGGGTCGGACCGCCACCGGCGCCGACGCCATCGAGTGGGCAAAAAAAGTGGACAGTTACGGCGTCTCTGTGATCCTGCCGACCAGCAAAGCCGGCGACGGCGCGAAGACGGGATATGATCTGCCCGTGATTAAGGCGATGGCCGAGGCGTGTTCGGCGACGATCGTCGCCTCCGGCGGGGCGGGGACATTGGAGCATTTCTACGAAGCCGTGGAAGCCGGCGCTACCGTTCTGCTGGCGGCTTCGGTGTTCCATTTTCATATGATCGACATACAGGAATTGAAAGATTATCTGCGAGGCCGGGGCGTGCAGGTCATGTCGTAGGTAACTGGTTCCCCGGAACGTAGGGACAGGCCCCTGTGCTCCCTAAGGGACGCCTTACGGTGCTGTCCGTTTTCTCCGTATGGAGTCCCTAGGACTATCGACGGACATTGTTTTATCGCCGGATACGGACGGCTACGGGGAGCCGTCCCTACGGATGGTTATTTGTTAGTCATACCGTTGTAAGGCGACTTGCAGGATGCGGTCCAGAAGTTTCTCGTAGGAGATACCCGCCTTGTGCGCCGATTCGGCGAATTCTTCCCCGTAAGCGATATCCGGATTCGGGTTCGCTTCGAGAATGACGAGTTTGTTGTCCGGGGTCAGTCGAAGGTCGATTCGCCCGTAATCTCGAATTTGCAGAGCGCGGTAGATCCGTTTACAAACGCGTTCGACGTTTTTGACAATGGCCGGGTCCAGATCGGCAAATCCGAACGTGATATTCCATTTCTGACGATATTTGGCGTTGAATTTCACCCGATACGTGGCCATTTGGGGTCCCTTGGCCTCGTCGGAATTGAAAAGACACTCGCGAATCGGCAGCACGTCAAGTTTCTTATTGCCGAGAACGCTCACGTAAAGTTCTCGGCCTTCGATATACTCCTCGGCGATCACCGCCTGTTGCCATCTCTCGTGAACAAACTGAACGCGATCTCGAAGCGCCTCTTCATTCGCGGCCAGCGACGCATTCGAGATCCCCTCGGAACTGTCCTCGAACGCCGGTTTGACCACGAGTGGATAACGCAGTGTTTTCGGCACGCGGATAGCCCGGTTCAGAGGCAGGAAAACAAATCCGGGGACGCGAATTTTATGCAGACTCAAAAGTTGTTTGCACAATCCTTTATCCCTGCATAGCATCAGGCCCATGGCCCCGCTTCCGGTAAAGGGGATATCCAGGATTTCGAGCAGGGCGGCAATGTTTTTGTCAAATCGCCGGTCCCCGCCGAATTGCTCGGTCAGGTTGAA
>JAFGTG010000518.1 GCA_016934255.1 Sedimentisphaerales bacterium | reverse complement strand
GGTGGCTACGTACCACCTTGTCGCATAAGCTTTATCGGCTTATGACGATCTTCACAATCGCAGGGCCGGTCGTTCCATATTTTCTACTGATTGAGTCCTCTGCGCGATCTGTGGCTCAAAGATTGTATTCTTTGATTTTGCGGTAGAGGGTTCGTTCGCCGATGCCTAAGATTTTGGCGGCTTTCTCGCGGTTACCTTTGGTTTTGGCTAATGTTTCTTCGATGGCCTGCCGTTCGAGCTGGTCGAGCGAGACGTCGCCCAGGGCGGCGGTAGGGCGGGAGCCATCGGTGAGCTGGCGGCGTTGCGTGATCTCCGGTGGGATATCCTGGACATCGAGCTTGTCGCGGTCGCACATGACGACCATCGTTCGGATGGTGTTGCGGAGCTGGCGGACGTTGCCCGGCCAGTCGTATCTCGATAGGGCGTCCTGGGCGGCGTCGGTAATGCCGGCGACATTCGAGCCGACCTCCGCGGCGGCCTCTTTGAGGAAGTAATCCACGAGACCCGGGATATCTTCGACGCGATCGCGCAAGGCGGGCAGGGTGATATTGACGCCTTTGATTCGGAAGTATAAATCCTGGCGGAATTCTTTGTTTTCGATCAGCTTGGGCAAGTCCTGGTTGGTCGCGCTGATGATCCGCACGTCCACCATCGTGGGCTTGTTCGAGCCAACCGGGACGACGGCGCCGTCCTCAATGACGCGGAGCAGCTTGGCCTGAGAGCTCGGGGCCATATCGCCGATTTCGTCGAGGAATAAGGTACCTTTATCGGCGGCCTCGAAAAGGCCCTTGCGGTCGGCGGCGGCGCCGGTGAAAGCGCCTTTGACGTGGCCGAACAGTTCGCTTTCCAGCAATGTTTCCGTTAGGCCGGCACAATTGACCGGCATGAAAGGTTTATCCCAGCGACGGGAATTGTCGTGAATAGCCTTGGCGAGCAATTCCTTGCCTGTGCCGGACTGGCCCTCGATCAGGACGGAGATATTGGTCGGCGCAACACGGCGGAGCACCTCGAAAATACCCGTCATGGCCGGGCTTTTGCCTCGAACGCCTTCAAAGATGAATTCTTTCTGGTTACTCGTTGGCTCTTGTTCCCGGCTTGCTGAGGCGGCCGCGGCTTTCTGTGCCGCCTGGCTGACAAGAGTGCGAAGCTGGTTGATGTCGATGGGCTTGACGAGATAATCGTAGGCGCCGCGTTTGATGGCCTCCTTGCAGGTATCAATCGTGGCGTAGGCCGTAGCGAGGATGACCTGGGTTCGGTTGCCGTGCTTTTTGGCTTCTTCGAGAACGGTTAATCCGTCGATTTCGTCGTCCAGTTTCAGATCGGTCACGACAACGTCGATCTGTCGGCTGCGAAGTATCTCTAACGCATTTTTACCGGTATAGACGGCAATGGCCTTGTCGCATTGCTTCTCGAGCGCTTCGACCATACCGTCGGCGTGATCGCGCTCGTCGTCAACGATCAAGATGACGCCGGATTTTTGTTTCACCTTTGCACCTCACTGAGCCTGGAGCGGCAGTTTGATCGTAAAGGACGTTCCTTTGCCAAGTTCACTGTCCACGGTGATTGTTCCGTTGTGGGCCTCGACGATCTTCCGGGCCGTCGGCAAGCCCAGCCCGCTGCCATGCGAGCGCGATGAGAAGCATGCGTCGAAAATATGCGGCAACCGTTCGGGTGAAATCCCGCGGCCGGTATCACTGATTTGAATGACTGCATCATTTTTCTGCCGGTCCGTTCGAATCATCAATTCTCCATTACCCGTCATCGCCTGCTGGGCGTTAATAAAGAGATTCAACAGGACCTGTTTTAACATATCTGCATCCACTTTGCAAATGAGCGGTTCAGAGTAGAGAACTTGACGTATCGTCACGGAATGGCTGTGGGCCTGGGGCGAGTAAAAATCGATCATATCACCGACCAGCTCATTGATATCAATACTGGCAAGCCGAAGCTCGGTTCGACCGATGTAGTGGAGGAAGTCCTCTAATATCTGCTCAAGACGGTTGGCTTCTTTCTGGACGACGGCGATTTGCCTCTGCGCTCTTTGAAGTTCTCTGTTATTTCCCCCGGTGCGTACCTGTTCCAATGAAGCAGACGCTAATTCCTCCAACTCCTCGCCAACAAGGTCCAGGGTGAGCTTGATTGTCGATAAAGGATTCTTGATTTCGTGGGCAAGGCCGCCGGTGAGCTTACTCAATTCCTCAAGCTGTTCAAGATGCTGATTTATGTTTTTTTGTGTTTTGGAGCGTTTTAGGCATAAAAAAACGACGGCGCCGGCCAGCGACCCAATCACAAAACCGCCAACAAAATACAGCACTTATTTTTCCTTTGCCTTTTTATCTGCTGTCTTCTCTTTTTTATCGGTATCCGCGAGCGCAGCCCGGCGTGAAAGTTTCAGCCGGCCCTGGTCGTCGATGGAGATCAGCTTAACAGGGATGATGTCGCCCATTTTGCACACGTCCTCGACGTTCTTGACATAGCCCTCGCTTAATTCGCTAATATGGCACAAACCTTCGACCCCCGGCGTAATTTCAACGAAGACGCCGAAATCCTTGACGGAGACGACTTTCGATTTGGGATAAATCCGCCCGACCTGTGGCGGCTGCGTGATCGACTCGATAATCTCCTTCGCTTTCAGATGGCCGTCGCCGCCGAGACAACTAATATAAATCGTCCCGTCTTCTTCGACTTCAATCGTCGTTTCGGTCTCTTCCTGGATGCTTTTAATCACTTTACCCCCCGGACCGATGACCTTGCCGATCAACTCAGGATCGATCTCAATGCTCACTAACTTCGGAGCATAGACGCTCAATTCCGGCCTGGGCTGGCTGATCGCCCGGCTCATCGTCCCCAGGATTTGCAGCCGGGCGGTTTTGGCCCGCTCCAGGGCCTCGACCATGATGTGATGCGCGAGTCCCTCGGCTTTGATATCGAGTTGGATAGCCGTAATCCCCTCCATCGTCCCAGCGACCTTAAAATCCATCTCCCCGTAGTGGTCTTCCTCCCCGGCGATATCGGTCAAAAGCTCATACCGGCCATTCCCATCGCTAATCAGACCGATGGAAATACCGGCTACGGGTTTGAGCATCGGCACGCCCGCGTCCATCAGGGCCAGCGAGCCGCCGCAGACCGACGCCATCGAGCTGGACCCGTTCGATTCGGTGATATCCGAGACGATTCGGATCGTATAAGCGAATTCCTCATCCGGCGGCCGAACCGCTTCGAGCGCCTTTTCCGCCAGGGCGCCGTGCCCGATTTCCCGTCGCCCGACGCCGCGAACCGGCCGAACCTCACCAACAGCAAACGGCGGGAAGTTATAGTGCAGCGTAAAGTTCTGGGCGTACTCATCCAGCAGGCCGTCAATGATCTGGGCGTCCCGAATCGTACCGAGTGTCACGCTCACAAGGGCCTGTGTTTCCCCCCGTGTGAAGAGTGCCGAACCGTGCGTCCTGGGCAAAATCCCCACCTCGCACGAAATAGGACGGATCTCGGCATAGCCCCGGCCGTCAGATCGTTTGCCGTCCAACAGTAGCTTCTTGACAACCTCGCCTTCAATATCATGCAGGATGCGTTTGACCATTGTTTTGTCAACCGTCTCTGCGTCCGGTGTCTCAGGATTCTCCCCTTCTGCACAATATTCCGCCATGACCTGCTCTAAAAATTCCTGCACGGCAGTGTTTCGCTCTTGCTTACCCTCGATCTGCTTCAGTTCGTACAGCTTGTCCGAAATTTGAGAACGGATTTTCGACTGGAGTTCCTGGTCGATTTCCATAAGAGAAATCTCTTTTTCGACACCGGCCTTTTCTTGAAACTCCTCGATCATCTCGCAAACCAGCCGGACGGTCTCCTGGGCCTTGAAAATCGCATCGGCGATAACGCTCTCCGGCAGTTCTTTCGCCGCGACCTCGATCATATTCATCGCGTCTTTTCGGCCGCCGAGAAGCAAATTCAGATCGCCTTCCGCAATCTGCTTATGCGTGGGATTAACCACGAATTCGCCGTTCACTCGTCCCATCCGACAGGCCCCAATCGGCCCGAGGAAGGGAATCTTGCTGATGCTTAAAGCCGCACTGGCGCCGATCATGGCCAATATATCGGGGTCGTTTTCACGATCCGCACTCAAGACATTGGCGATGATCTGTACTTCGTTAAAATACCCGTCCGGAAAGAGCGGTCGGATCGGCCGGTCGATCTGCCGGGCCGTCAGGGTTTCCTTCGTGCTCGGCCGGCCTTCCCGCTTAATGAATCCGCCCGGAAATTTTCCCGCGGCGCTCTGTTTCTCACGGTATTCCACACTCAGGGGGAAAAAATCAATATCGTCAAATCGGGGCGGCGCCGTCACCGCGGCCACCAGCACGACGGTATCGCCGTATTGAACGACGACGGAGCCGTCCGCCTGCCTGGCGATTTTGCCCGTTTCGATGGATAAAATTCTGCCCCCAATTTCCCTTTCAACTCTGCAAACATCTGTCATATTTTGCCTCATCGGTAATGCCCGCTGCGGTGAATGTTCGACGCGACTCCGTCCATGCCGGGCAGGCGGGTGATCTTGTGCTCAGGTTACTTCCGCAGACCAAGTCGCGAGATAATCGTTTGATAGCGCTTGGTATCCGTTTTATTGACGTATTTGAGCAGCGCAGATCGGGTGCCGACCATTTTCAGCAGTCCGCGTCGGGATGCATGGTCTTTACGATGAGTCTTGAGATGCTCGGTTAAGTCGTTAATCCGCTTGGTCAAAAGGGCGATTTGCACTTCGGGCGATCCGGTATCGCCCTCATGCACCTCGAAATCGCCTATAATTTTCTCTTTTTCCTGCTTCGTCAGCATCTTTCAGACTAATCCTTTCTCATTTCACTTTCACACACATCATCTTTCTCTGTACTCAAACCGGGAATTATAACCCCTTTTGTCGGTTTTGCAAATCCTTTTTCCCCGACCCATAAAAAAGAATTTGGCCCTTACGATCCCATCCTCCGCAGGTGCGTTCCGAACCGAGTCAGAAAAGGGCTCACAGAAAAGGGGTCAGGCTCACAGAAAAGGGGTCAGGAGCGAATGGCACTGACATAACGTTAACCTCCTATCAAAGCCGCCTTTAGTTCAGCGCGTGGCTTATTCATCAAGCGGTATTTCTTGGGC
>JAFGTG010000517.1 GCA_016934255.1 Sedimentisphaerales bacterium | reverse complement strand
ATTATGTTGCATCGCGAAGCGATTCCAAAGTTTTTACTTTTGCCTTTTTACTTTTTCCTTTGGTTCCGGCCGAAGGCCGGGCTGTGAGACTCAGGACCGGGACGCTCTCGCCATATTGAATCTGCCAAAATGGCACGAAAATCGATTTTTTCCAATCCGTCTTTCGCCGACGGAAAAAACATAACCTCTTATTATTCTTTTGGTTAAGTTGTTTCCATGCTTACAATTCGATGTCTGGCACGTTGTTTGCACACTTTTGCAATGGCTATTGACTATTTGCATTTACGACGTTGATTAGGCTTTTCCAATATGCTTTTCAATAGTTAATATTCAATAATCAATCCGCCGAAGGCGGAGAAAGGGATATGAAAATGGCTAAGATTATCGGAATAGACCTGGGAACAACAAATTCTGTGGTGGCGGTGATGGAAGGCTCGGCGCCGAAAGTCCTGGTGAACTCGTCCGGCTCCCGTTTGACGCCGTCTGTGGTTGGTTTTACGGATAAGGGCGAACGGCTGGTCGGCCAGATCGCACGCCACCAACAGGTGACCAATCCGGAGAATACCGTTTTCTCCATTAAGCGATTTATGGGCCGGCGCCACCATGAAGTCGGTTCCGAAGAGAAGATCGTTCCATATAAAATCACCGGCGGTTCGGATGAGTTAGTGAAGGTCGATGTCCGGGGTAAAGAGTACACACCGCCGGAGATCTCGGCCATGATCCTCCAGGACCTTAAGAAGACCGCCGAGGACTATCTGGGTGAGACCGTCACGAACGCGGTGATTACCGTCCCGGCTTATTTTAACGATGCACAACGCCAGGCGACCAAAGACGCCGGCAAGATCGCCGGGCTTGAGGTGGACCGGATCATTAACGAGCCGACCGCCGCGGCCCTGGCTTACGGACTGGAGAGAAAGAAAAATGAAAAAGTCGCCGTCTTCGACTTCGGCGGCGGCACGTTCGACGTTTCCATCCTCGATATCGGCGATAACGTCTTTGAGGTGCTCAGCACGAACGGCGATACGCATCTCGGTGGAGACGATCTTGATGCTATCCTGATTAATTATTTAGCCGATGAGTTTAAAAAGACTGAGGGAATCGACCTGCGCGGCGATCCGATGGCCCATCAACGCCTCAAGGAAGCCGCGGAGAAGACCAAGTGCGAATTGAGTACACAGCTTGAAAGCACGGTTAATCTGCCGTTTATTACCGCCGACGCTTCCGGGCCGAAGCACTTGCAGATCACGATCAGCCGGAGCAAGTTCGAGTCGCTTGTGGAACCGATTCTCGAACGTCTGAAAGAACCGTGCCATAAGGCCCTGGCTGATGCGAAACTCGCTGCCAGTGATATTGCCGAGATTTTATTGGTGGGTGGCTCGACCCGTATTCCGAAAGTCCAGGCGATTGCCAAGAATATCTTCGGTAAGGAACCGAATAAAAGTCTCAATCCCGACGAGGTTGTCGCGCTCGGCGCCGCCATCCAGGGGGCGGTATTAGCGGGTGACGCCGGTGTGAAAGATATTCTGCTTCTGGACGTCACGCCGCTTTCATTGGGTGTGGAGACGTTAGGCGGCGTGATGACGAAATTGATTGAGCGGAATACCACAATTCCGACCAGTAAAAAGGAGATTTTCTCCACCGCTGCGGACAGCCAGACGACCGTGGACATCCACGTGCTACAGGGCGAGCGCGAGTTCGCCCGGGACAATCGCACGCTGGGCCGGTTCCAGTTAACGGATATTCCGCCGGCGCCGCGGGGCATGCCGCAGATTGAGGTAGCGTTCGACATCGACGCCAACGGTATCCTGAACGTCTCGGCCAAGGACCTCGGCACGGGTAAACAGCAGTCGATCGAGATCAAGTCCAGTTCCGGGCTGAGCGATGAAGAAGTTGATCGGATGACCAAAGATGCCGAGTCGCACGCCGCGGAAGATAAGAAGAAACGAGAAGTCGTTGATCTCAAGAACCAGGCCGATCAACTGATCTATTCGACGGAAAAAACGCTCAAAGAACATGGCGAAAAAGTATCAGCCGAAGTTCGCGGCAATATTGAAAGCGCCGTGAACAATCTTAAAGAGGCGGTTAAAGGTGAAAGTGCGGATGCGATAAAAAAGGCCATCGACAACCTGGGTACGACCAGTCAGGAGTTGGGTAAGGTGCTTTACGAAGAAGCCGCAAAGAAACAAGCGGCTTCGGGGGCTGCCGGTCAGGCCGAACCGCAGGCATCTCCGCCTCCGCCTGAAGGAGAGGTCAAGAGAAAAGGCGGTGACGACGTTATCGACGCCGAATTCGAGGCAACGGACAATCCATAAAAATAACCGGATGGAAGGCGGTTTCGAATGCTAACAAGATGTTGACTCCTTGTATGCTTCGCAGGGTAGGGAAGAGAAAAGTAAGTGCAAAGCCGGGGTGCCGTTAAAAACAGTGGTTACCCCGGCTTGATTGCTTGTAATTGCGTGTTTGATTCCCGAACCTTCACGTTCTACGAAGGTTTTCCCAACGCATCCAGTGGTTCTTTGATGGTTAATTTATTTCCCAGAGTCTCAGCCAGATTAGGAAGATCATACAGGATCAAGGCTCCTTGTATAGCGTTGATCTGTTGGTTGAAGGAGCAGCCCGACTCAACGACGCTGGACCAGGAAAAGAGCGAACCCTCAATCTTAATCGAATTGAAACAAGCCGGTTCCAGTGCAGCCGCGTGAAGTGCGGGGACGCCTACGTTACCAGTGCTAATGAGGTCCACCGGCCCATCTTTCTCTTGTGATAAAAATCGCGCGCAGACCAGAATATCCTCCGCTCTCATCCCGACGTAGGAGCGTCCGAGCAGATAAGCCATGAAGACGTCCTTCCAATCGACCCCGGTTGCTTCGCATATGGCTCTCTTCTCATTGGATTTCGTCTCGCCCGTACCTCGCAAATCCACAGCCAAAACGCATCGGCCTGATTTGACGAGTTTCTCGATAGGTCCGTCGGATGATGCATCAGCATCTTTGCCTTTTTCATGAAGGTAAAGAACAGGCCTGCCTACGTTCGTTTCGGGAACGAACATTAACGCTGGCAGGGCGATACCGGCTTCCGGTTTTATAATCACCTTCTTGATTTGGTAGCCGTCCCGTTGAATCATACCGGCGCTGACGACTTCCGGTTTGGGTAGATCCGAGAGTTTTCGGATACCGGCCATCCGGCGCACTTCCTCCAGCAGTTCGGAGTGGTCTTTCGTTGCCCATAATTTCTTACGATGTTGGGCCAATTCTCTTTCATAATCTCGGTTCAGGTCGTACGTCGATCGCGCCCCATCCATGAGCATCACTTGGCCGCCGGGAGCGCACTTGATCTCCTCCTCGCTGAGCAATGTGATCTCCGGCTCGGTGATTGGTTCATCTTTTTTCAATAACCAGCGCGCCATCCATCGTACGACACTCTCACGCTGGAGTTGATTGTAATTATGTGTGGCGTCGTTTTCCAAAAGACCGATACGTTCAGCGAATCCCATGCGTGAGTAAAGGCGCTTGGCGTACCGGAAAGAAGACCACACGCCGTTAATGTCGAAGAAGTCTTTCGTTGCGGCACAAATCAAAATCGATGTCGGGGCGCGCATCATGAGGTAATCCGCGTGGTCCATGCCGAAGGCAATCTGACCGAAGATGTTTTGTTCCGCATCTTGCGGCCCGATGGTATTCAACAGGCGTTCGAGACTTGTGATATAACAACTCGGGGCCGCGGCGATGATCCGGTCATCCAGAGACATCAGGTAGGACGTCTGTGTGCCTCCGCCGCTATTGCCCGTACAGCCGATGCGTTCGGGATCGACCTCAGGACGCGATTGCAGGTAGTCGATGGCGCGCATCCCATCCCAGATTTCGAACCGGGCGGTGTTGCGACCGAGCAGGATGCTGCCGACGCCGAGCATGGTATGTGCCCGTGTGCCGATCAGTTTGGGCCATTGTGAAAGCAACTGGCCTCGTTCGCCCTGGTCAATCGGATCGAAGACAAATCCCACCATTCCATTAAGAGCCAGCAAGGCGCCCATCGTTTGGTAGGCGTTGCTGGCTTTGCCGTTGGAACTGTGGCCGCACGGTACGAGAACGCCGGGATAGGGCGGCTTATGTTTTGAAGCGTCAGGCAAAAACAGTATCCCTGTGACGTAATGTTTGGGCTGACTTTCGAAAATGACCTTCTCGACGGTGTAGCCATTACGTGAAATAATGCCCGTAATTTTTGGATTGAGCGGTGTGCGCTCCGGAAAGCCGCCAAGGACTTGTTTGAATTTTTCACGGAGCCGGTTTTGATATTCGTTGATTTGCTCCGGCGTCGTTCGCTGTTCGTACTGTTGTTTCCAATGCTCGAATTGATTATCGGCCAGCCCGAGGAGATATTGTTTCATCATATCTGAAGGCGATACGCCGTCGATGTTTTCAGGAAGAACAGACAAATCTTCTTCTGCCGGTGCGATGGAACCGAACGTCAATCCCAAAAACATGATTAGGGCAATCCAATGGCTTCGTTTCATAATGTCCTCACTTTCTTTGCTATTTTCCAATGCAGAAACGGTTAAATATTTGTTCCAATATCTGTTCGTCGGTATGTGCGGTGATCGGTTGTCGGATGTTGGAGATAGATTGGTAAGCGGCTCGCAACATCAGTGCGGCTATTTCATCGTTTCCGGTTTCTACTTCGTCGAGGGATTCGTTGATTTGATCCATGGCCTCCATAACGACCTGCCGGTGCCGGGCGGTCAGGGCAATCCCGCTTGGTCGAGGAATTGTGAATTGCTCCGTCAAATGGAGATCAATGGTGTTTCGCAGCATTTCGATTCCAGTGTTGGCATGTGCCGAGATGGGCAGGAAGTCGGCGCCGAACAACTCGTTCAAGGTGGCAAGTTGTTGAGATAGGGTTTCCGGATGGATCAAATCACACTTTGTTGAAACGGGAAGGATAGCTTTCGTCTCGATAAGCTTTCGGATGGCGGAATCATCAGCCCATTCGGATTTTGAGATGTCAACACAGAATAGGACGAGATCGCTCTTTCGCAGCGCTTCTATCGCGGCCTGTTGGGCTAACTCGTCGAGGATGTTGTCGGTTTGGCTCACGAGACCGGCGCAATCAAATACTATGCATTGGCAGTGTTCCAATTGACACGCACCGGTCAGGACATCTCGCGTGGTTTTGTGCCGGTCGGAGACGATGCTTCTTTCTTTACCGAGCAATTTGTTCAGGAGGGTGCTCTTTCCGGCGTTGGGTGCGCCGGCGATGCCTACTGACGGCAGGTCGATCACTGTTTCGTATTGAATGCTTCCCGATAATAATTGTTCGAGTTGGTTTTTGATCTCGGTGAGTCTGGCGACCGCTTCGTCTCGCGTGATGAATTCAATATCTTCACCACTGAAGTCCAAACCGGCTTCGATCAGGCTAAGGCACTCCAGAAGTTGTTCACATAATGCTGTTGTTGTTTGGCCTAATCTCCCGTTCAGTAGTTTCTCGGCGGCGGATAATTGATATGCATTCGTGCTGAAAATGATTTCGTTCACAGCCTCGGCCTGGGCCAGGTCGAGCTTGCCTTTCAGGAACGCTCTGGCTGTGAATTCGCCCGGCTCAGCCAGACGAAGACCGCGATCCAAAAGATTCTTCATGAACGCTTCTGTAACGGCGGCGTTTGTGTCCACATGGATTTCAACGATGTCATCGCCGGTATAAGAATGAGGGGCGTGGAATAAATATAACTTTGCGTCGAGGCTTAATTCGGCATCGACAGAAACAAAACCCGACAAAATGTAAGGTATGGCTTGCTGACCGTGTCGCGGGCATCCTCTCGGCAAGCTCGGGGCAAGCTCTGCCCGCGATTCGAGGGCGAGACGCCCTCGACACTGAGCTTGCCCCACTTTTGATGATGAAGGTAATAGCCCGTATATTTGTCGGCAAATTTCCATTGCTTCGGGACCGGAAATACGCAGGATAACACGTTGATCCGCGCTCGGAGAACTGACGGCGAAGATCGTATCATTCGTATCGTATCTTGTATTTTGCATTTTATCTTCTCATATTCTGCTTCACAAGATACGTTTCGGGATTAGGTTTTGAAAAAGGGTTTGGGCTTTTTCTTTTTGATCTTCCCGCCGGTTTTGCTTGTCACGGCCACCAATCCTTTGGATTCGGCTTCTTCTTTTTCGCGGATATGTTTACGAATGACGTGCTGTTCGACCACGCCGGCAAAGGTGCTGGCCATAATGTAGAGATTCACGCCCGCCGGTCCATTGTACAACATCAGCGGGAACATGACCGGGAGCATGATCTTCATCATTTTTTGCTGCTGGGCGACCTGGGGATTCGTCTCGGCGTTCGCCTGGGACGGCATCATTTTTTGTTGCAGATAGAAGGCCACGCCCATGAGAATCGGCAACAGGTTTAGTGAATAAATCTTCCAATTCAGTAATGGCACGATGAGCACGCGCGGAAACGCCCACGCCGCGTCCGGGACGGACAAATCGGTGATCCAGAACGGTAAAAAGGCGGCGCCGCGTAAATCAATGCTGGCATTGATGGCGCTCCACAACGCGATCCAGACGGGCATCTGCACCATCATGGGCAACATGCCCATCACCGGTGAGGCCCCTTGCTCTCGGTAGAGAGCCATCATCTGCTTGTTCATCTCGGCTTTATTGTTGGCGAATTTTTTCTTGATCTCTTCGACCTTCGGGGCGAGCGTGCTCATCTTGCTCATGGAGACCTGGCTCTTTTTCGTGACGGGATGCATAATCAACCGCATGAGGAAGACGAGGATAATGATAACCACGCCGTAATTCGGAATGACGACGTACATCCATTTCATGAGGGCCAGGATTCCAAACGCTAACGGACTGATAATTCCCGCCGGGCAACAACACGTCGTAAAGGAGATGGTCTGGACAAAGCCCAGTTCACGATACCGTTCATTCTTATCGAAAAGACTTTTGTCTTTAGGCCCGAAATAAAGTTGGAAACTATATGTTTTGGAACTATTTGCATCCAGCGTCGTTGAGGCAATGGCCAGGTTCGCGCCGATGGTTTCATCACCGCTGTTGTTCTTGCTGTCTCCATCGGGATTGTAGAATTGGCCCGTTTTGCTCGTAATCCAATCGCAATAGTTTTTGCCGTTTTCCGGGAGGGGTACCGCAATGGCCGCAAAATACTTATTGACCGCAGCGACCCAGAGGAAATTGCCGCCGGACTTTTTCAGTTGCTTATCCTCGGAAGATGTTGCCTTGACGAGTTTTCTCATGTTTAGCATTGTGCTGACAATATGGCCTTCCGAATCTTTAAAGCCGGCTACGACGCTTCTCGTGTCACTTCGGGAATCCTCTTTTTCCATTCCGCCCGGACCGGTTAGATTGAAACGGATTTTCTGTTCAATATCGTTCAGATTCTCGACGTTTATATCGCATTTTAAAAGGTAGCTGTCGCGCTCAACGGTATAAGTTTTAATGATTTTAAAGACCTGAACATTCGCGTCCTCAGCTTTAAAGAACGCTTCAAAACGAGCTATCTGGGAGTCTTCTGTGATGACCTTATCAAGGCTTTTCCAGATATATTCATGCAGACGCAATTCACTGTT
>JAFGTG010000516.1 GCA_016934255.1 Sedimentisphaerales bacterium | reverse complement strand
ATCGTTATTTTTGAAATTCTTCACTTTTTCAACGGGCAATTCTTGTGAATGCCTGTTATTGTGAAATCTTTAAATGTCGGGTATCGAGACTACGCGGAAACATAGGTGTCTGATTTTCAAGGGGTTAGCATCTCGCAAAGTCGCGTTTCAACCCCAAATTGGCCCTTTTCGAAAAATGATTTCCAGCTATCAGGGGATTCTTAGAAAATGTTTCCGCGTTTTCTCTCAAGTGCCTGTGAGAATCGAAGGATGAAACAATTTTCAAAGAAGCTTTTTATTTCCCTTGACAAAGGTACTGGTATAATGGTTAAATCTAACAACAGTGATGATATTGGATCATACGTGTAATCGAAACATTAAGGAGGATTCTTATGGACAAAATGACGATTATTGATAACGAATTTGTCGCAATGTGGTATTATCCTGACAAGAAAATCATCCATCATGTTTTTCACCAATTTCTGCATGGACAAGCCTTTCGCGATGCGTTAAATACCGGCGTCGAGATATTTAAAAAATATGGCGCGCACAAATGGTTGTCTGACGATCGAAAAAATAGCGCACTGCCGAAAGAGGATGTGGATTGGGCGCAAACTGATTGGTTTCCGCGCGTCATGAAAGCCGGCTGGAAATTCTGGGCGGTGGTCATGCCGGAACAAGCAATTGGCAAAATGAATATGAACCGATTTATCAAAACCTATTCTGACCAGGGCTTGACCGCCCAGGTCTTTAGCGACCCCGATGACGCCCTGGCGTGGTTAGAAAAACAGTAACCTGCCCTCTGTCTTCCCAGTCCCGACCAGATAGAATGTTCTGGGGCGATTGGCAAGTACCTCCGGCAGGAAACATTATCGTGTTTCCTCAGAAGGAAGGACTGTATTGAAAGCAGTGGTCCTTTGGCCGCTTTTGCCCCCGCTTTACCATGTGTTGGCGGAATTTATTATACTGGATGGGAATCATCGCGCATATAAACTTGCTGAATATCATCAAAATATTAATGCCTTGGTTATTAATCGTGAGACTGATCGGAACGATATCTTAGAATTAGAAAAACAAAGGGTTATTCCTCCTTTTCCTCATAGAGAATTTCTTATGGGTAAAAGGACATTATTACATTTAAAAATAATGGCTAAAAAAGCTGCTGAAAAGTCTGGACATTATTCTATCAGCGAAATTTTAAAGAACAATATAAGCAAGATGAATAAACAAAAAACTACTAAGTTTCATGATATTCCTATAACTGTAAATGAACAACGAAGAACTAAAAGACATAGGGATATTTCCAAAAAGATTGATACCCCTTTTGGCCGCGATTTGATTGAAGAGTATTATAAAATAAAAAAATTATTACATAGAGTTCCAACAGTTATTGAAATAGAAAAATATGGAAAATACCCACTATACTTCTATAGAGAGAAATTTGGAGAATGGGACCGATTTGTCGATTTAATGGAAAAAGACACTTGATAACATATAACACATCAACTCTACAACTTACTTACACTAAGGAAGATAAATGAAATAAGACAAGCAAGGCAAGTAAAGTAAGACAAGGCAAAGGGTGTTAACAAGCCCTCTGAGGGGTACATTCAAGATACGTGATAGAGAAAAAGTCAAGGGGCAATGAACAGGAGACGCTAACAAAGCGGCTGAAGCAGACTTTTGCCCCGCGAGCGGCGTTGAGCGAATCGTTTGTCATCAAGGACAGCGCAGCCTTCACAGTTCGTGCCGTGCATCAGGGCGGGGCAAAAGCTCCTTAGCCGCGTCGTTATGGCCTGGAATTATCTGGTAGGAAAACAAAATTCTTTTCAAACTGTTATGACCGATAAACAAAAAACGCTTATTGTAATGGATGTCCGTGATTATCTGACAAAGAGACAAAGAGACAAAGAGACAAAGAGTCGTTGAAGCTAACGGAATAAGGCTTGTGTGTGTGGCTCACTCCGTTCGCACAACACGAAGCCTTATTCCGTTGAACACTGATTGACGAATTTCTTGATGTCAAAGACCTGCTGGTGTTTCAGCATATAATAGACGGTTCGTCCCAGCCGATGAGCCAGAATACCTTTCGCCTTGTCCTTCCCGTACTTGCACTCCAATCGCCGGATGTACGGCTGGGCCTCACGCGTTTCTCGAAGGAACAAGACCACGGCTTCGGAAAACGCCCACTTCACATACGCATTGCCCATCTTCCCATTGGCCGTGCCAGTCCGTTTGCCTGTTGATTCCCTGACCGAACGAATCAACCTCGCGTAGGACACAAACTGTTGCGGGCGTGGAAACCGGGAAATATCCTGCACCTCATAGAGAATGACCAGCGACAGGATCTTACCAATGCCGGGAATCGGGCGCAGCAGATGCAACGCCGTCGCATCGTGCGCTTTCGCCGCCCACAGAAGATGTCTCTCCAACTTCCCGATGATACGATCATAAAACGCGATCAATTCCAGATCCACGTCCACCGTCTTGCGGACACTCTCATCTTCGAACCGCTCCGCCACGCCCTCCCGATTGCTGGTGTACTTCAGCGTCTTGCCAATTTTCGGGAAGTTGTATTGCGTATTCGTCTGTTGGATATGTGTCAACAAGTCGGCCCGGTGGCGCACAAACACCATCCGCCGCCGCAACAGGTCCCGCGTGGAGCGCATCGCTTTGGGATACACATAGGCCATCGGAATCATTCCGGCCCGTAACAATTTCGCAATCTTTTTCGAATCAAGCCGATCGTTTTTGATCTTGGCCCCCGACATCGCCTTCATATACAACGCATGACCTAAGACGAACGGAATCTTCTCGATGGCACACCGATCCGCCACCCAATACCAGGTGAACATACATTCGACACACCCCACCACATCCTCCCGGTAGGGGGCGAGCTTCTCCAGAAAAACCTCAGCCTTCGCGGGAATCTCCCGGTGGTCCAGAATTTCATCCCTCTGGTTGACGATACACAGATACAGCGTCCTGGCATGCAGGTCTACACCACAATAGTATTGATGCTGTTTCGTATAATATCTCATCACACGTCCCTCCTGACCGAATCCATCGCTGGCGCTCCCAGCGACATTTCGATTGTCCGCTTCGTTCTCTCACGGTGACACTCTTCGCTTTGTCTGAGGATCCCGGTACTGCCTCCACCTGTCAATCGAATCGTCTCTGTTCCGCTCTGGTATTTTTTTCTTGCCGGAAATGTCGTTCTCCCTTACCATAGCTTCAACACGATCAATGACCATGAGGGCTGATGCGGATGGATTGCGCTCCGAATATTCCGACACCTTCGAGCTTCTTGTTCTTATGTGACTCGTGTGTGGCAATACTCAGAGACACTGGCTGCTCTGATACGCTTTTCTTGACCTGGAAAAACGTCCATGATCAGTATCAATGGCGTGAAGCCGACTTGGAAGGGCGCGGGGAAACTTAGTCGGTTTTATTCCACGTTTAGGTGGCCGCGCCCCTTCCAAGCGACTTACGCCGGGCGTTCGGCAGCGGATGGTCCTAACCTTCTGCTTGTTAATTGAGGATATTATGAGAAATCCACAGTCTACAAAAAACGTAGACCGTTCAAAAGGGAAGAAAGTGGGGGGGGAGCTACCCCCCAAGCTCCCCGGCTTGCGGCACTTTCTTAGGAGCGTCGCGAGTTCCCAGTCACAAACCGCTCTGTCGGCGGTCGGAGTCCAGCCCTGGGAGACGGTCGTCACCTGCTACTCGGCAGTCGATCGATTCTTCCCGGCCTGCGGCCTGTTCGACCTGACCGAAGGGATCTATCACGGCAACCCCAACCTGCCGTTCGAGCAGGCCCAGGCCAACCAACACGACTACCTGCTGGATCAGGTACGGGCCGGACCGGGCAGCCGGATGCTGGACATCGGCTGTGGATATGGGACTTTACTCGCGCGAGCCAAGAGGCTCGGGGTCGCCGGGGTCGGGATCACCGTCACCCCCGAGCAGGTTCAGCGAGCCTGCCGCAACGGCCTCGACGTCCACCTCCTCGACTACCGCGCGATCCCCCGCGAGTGGGACGGCACGTTCGACGGGGTAATCGCCAACGGGTCGATAGAGCACTTTGTCCGGCCGGACGAAGTGGCAGACGGGCGGTCTGACGACGTGTATCGTCACCTGTTCGCGACCGTCCACCGGCTCATCAATCCGGCCTCCCCGACCCGGCGGTTCGCGACGACTACGATCCACCTCCTCCGTTCCCCGTCCGACCCGCGGGCTGTGCTCAAGCCGCCGTCGAGCTTCCATCGCGGGTCGGACGACTATCACTGGTCAGTGCTGGAGCACGGCTGGGGCGGGTACTACCCCGAACTTGGGCAGCTCCGCCGATGCGCCGAGGGGTATTTCGATCTCGTCGAGGAGGTAGACGGGACGGAGGACTACCGCTTGACCTCCGAGGAGTGGCTGCGGTGGGTGCGGCGGGCACTGCGCTCGTCCCGGGCAGTGATGATCGGATTCCGCTCGCTTCCGGTCTTCGTCCGCGCACCCAAGCAGTTCCTGACGCTCCTGCGGGGGTTCCTGTCGAGCGAGTCGTGGAACTGGCAGTTCCGAGGTCCGAATCCACCCACCCGGCTGTTGCGCCAGACGTGGCAGTACCGCGAACGGGCGTGACAGCGGGTTGAACAAAGGCATGCCGAATCAACCGCTACACCCGACCCGCAAACAGCGGCGGAATTCAAATTAAAGCGGGTGCAAGCATCGTGTCCAAGTATACGTATGCATATGAGTTTGATGAACAAGGCAACTGGATGACATGCATTGAATTTGTTCGAGAGCGTGCTCAATACATCATCGAAAGGGAGATAGAATATTATCCCTAACCTATCGCCAACAAAGACATTCTAACAATGGGGATGAAGGTGAGCTTGACCGCCGTCTTCAAGTGAGGTTGGGTGCTTTCGGTGAAGGTTTTTTGGTGTATCAGGCTCAGTGCTCGTTGGGAGGGGCGGTCAAGCCCCCTTATCCCCGACGTTATCTGTCTCCAAGACGAGACAGCGTCACAAAGCAATGGGATGCGGATAAGACAACCTTTTGTGCCCCAGTTAGCCCATACACTCACCCCGTTCGTCTTCTCTCTCTTTTGCATAGCCCGCGTCTCACGCGGCGCTCGTGAATCTTCGATATGTCCCAAATCCCCAGGATAATGGGAATTAATTTGGAAAGATGTCTCATGATCGTAACCCGGGATGATTTTTCTGAGAAAAGTGTTGACAAAAGCCTCTGCCTGAGCTTCATTATATAGACGCCATGTTCGTATACAGCTGTCAAAGCAGGCATCAATATCCAGCGACATCAGATCGATTTCGAGGAGGCGAAAACGATTTTTAACGATCCTTTTCTCTTGACGTTTCCGGATGCTGACCATTCCGAAGGAGAATATCGTTACCTCAGTATCGGGCAAGTCAGTATATGCACGAACATTGGTCGTGATTCATACTGAACAACAGTCCGTTATTCGGATTATTAGTTGCCGAAAAGCGACACGTAAAGAGAGGAAGGCGTATGAAGAAGGAAACCT
>JAFGTG010000515.1 GCA_016934255.1 Sedimentisphaerales bacterium | reverse complement strand
GACCGCGCTCAATGAGCTTGGCTTCAAGTTGACGTTCGGGGGCTATTCCACGACGATGTTCGGTTTGGGAGGCGCGGCGGGTTCGTTTATCTGGGCCTATATCGCTCGCAAGAAAGGTGAACTTTCCTGCACCGTCGCGGCTCTCTTTCTTACCCTTCCATTCCTGTTGGCTTACCTGGTGTTGATAAAGTACACGATGGCAATATGGCTATTGTTGGGCGTTGGTTTTTGTGCGGTCTCCGCATACGCATTGATGATCACCCTCTCGAGGCACGCCACAGGCCCGACGCTCGGACGACGACTTGGAGTAATGGTCGGCGGCACCTGGGCGCTGGCCTATATCATTTTTATGCCTATGGTAAACGCCGCCGAATATTATCATATTAAAACGAACGTCGTTTTGAACTTGGCGCCCTGGGGATATTTATTCTCCGGCTTCATCGCCGTTTACGTCCTATTGAAAAATCGCCGCTCAACTCGCACTCCGACATTCGGTTCTTCGATCGCATAAATGGTCTGGATGCCCGTTTTAAATGAGGATCCGCGTCTGGAATAACAACAAAGAAAAAGAAGCACTAGTGATTGATAACAAAGTGCTGTCCTCGGCGGAGGGCTTCTAATCCAGTTCGCCGTCCAAGTGTTCGTTTCCGAACAAGCCAATCGCAAAATCGGACACACGGATTATCCAATACACTTCTACATATTTCTATAACGCCATTTTCAGAGTCTTGAGAAAGATCTTTTTTAATAGAGCTTGGCACGACAGTTGCGTATCATCCCAGTATATATTGGAGGATAAAAAGGCCAGATACGAAAGGGATCAGAAATGAGGACGATATGGCATGACATGCGTTTCGGACTTCGTCAGTTGTGTAAAAGCCCCGGTTTCACTATGGTCGCGGTGCTATCATTAGCCCTGGGGATTGGAGCCAATACGGCGATCTTCGGTTTGATTAACGGGATCCTGCTGAAGTCTCTGCCGGTTCGTAACCCGGATGAGCTGCGGCTGATCAACTGGACGTGTTATAAGTGGCCGAACAGACCCGGATTGGAGGGACACATCGGACGTACCAAGGACAATACTCAATTCTATTGCGGAGCCTTTCCGTATCCCGCTTACCACGAGTTCGCTGAACAAGCAGAAGGATTTTCAGATCTTTTTGCCTTTGCCTCACTTGAGGCTCCGAAGACGATCAATACGGGCGATATTGCGACATTGGCGCATGTGCAGTTGGTATCGGGGAACTTTTTCAAGGGCTACGGTGCACGGATTTTAATCGGGAGACCTATTACGCTTGAAGATGACGCTTCTGATGCTCCACCGGTGACCGTCCTCACCTATCATTTTTGGCAACGCATTTTTGGTCTTGATCCTCACGTGATAGGCCGAACCCTTATGGTGGGTAATTCTGGTTTTACGATCATTGGCGTCCTTCCTCGTAGTTATGTCGGACCTTTGGTGGGAGACAGGCGTACCGATTTCTATGTGCCCCTGATGGCCCAGCCACAACTTATGGATGAAGATGAGGATTGGTTAAATTCGCATAAAGTATGGTGGGTCCAGATGATGG
The DNA here is from genome assembly GCA_016934255.1 of Sedimentisphaerales bacterium. Taxonomy (GTDB): domain Bacteria; phylum Planctomycetota; class Phycisphaerae; order Sedimentisphaerales; family Anaerobacaceae; genus JAFGTG01. The sequence continues at coordinate 1,879 of JAFGTG010000515.1, read as the reverse complement.
GCCGATTGGCTCCCTCAGCTGATGAGGCCCGAGTGAAGTCGTCATTGGAGCTTTGGTTTAGTCATGTCGTCAATCGTTCTAACGTGGAGCTCGAACGATATGGAATTTGGCTGCAGGAAGGCCGGCACGGAGCATCAGGTCATCGTACGGAAATAGCCGAACCCTTATGGAACCTCATGTGTATCGTGGGCTTGATTTTGCTCATCGCCTGTACGAATCTGGCAGGTCTGATGCTGGCCCGGGGGACGGCCCGTCAACATGAAATGGCCGTGCGGGCCGCAATGGGCGCCGGGCGGTGGCGTCTCATACGCCAGTCGCTCACCGAGAGTATGATCTTGTCAATGGCGGGTGTTTGTGTGGGATTAGGATTCTCCTTCATGATCAAAGCGGCACTGACCGGTTTTGTGATCGATCCGTCAAGCAATAGACACTTCGACCTGCAGATGGATACGAAAGTCTTGATATTTGTGTTGGCCGTTGGCATGCTTACGACCTTATTGTCCGGTCTTTTTCCGGCACTCCGTGCTGGCAATACTAATCCGTCGGCAGGGCTTAAAGATAGCGGCACCCGTAGTGCACCCCGGCTCCGCCTAGGTAAGGTATTGGTCACGGGGCAGGTGGGTTTATCCGTCATTATGGTTGTGCTCGGTGGCCTTCTCTGTCGAACTCTGATCAATCTTTATCGAACGGATACGGGATTCGACACGGAGAATATCCTATTGGTTCCCATCGAACCGGGCCAGTCTTTGTCCCCGCCGAAGGATCGTGAAGCCTTCCTACAAGCGATCTGTCAGAAAATCAGGGAAATCCCGGGCGTTCAGTCGGCGGCCCTCTCAAATCGGGCTATGTTGGGGAATTATCATTGGAATTGTGACATTTCGATTCCCGGTCGGCCCGACGAAGAGAAACGTGAGTCCATGGCATTGGTTGTGAGTGAAGAATATTTTGAAACAATGGGAATCAAACTACTTCAGGGACGCGAGTTCCGTGCAACGGATACACGAAGCTCCCAGAGGGTTGCCATCGTCAATGAGGAATTCGTGCGTACATTTTTCCCGAATGAGAATCCTCTAGGCCGGTTTATTATGGCCGATGAAAGGCAACGTCAGATCGTGGGCCTCTGCGGTGACCAGAAATACGACAACTTGCGCCGAGACATTTCACCGATTCTGTATTTACCTCATTTACAATACCGGTTTTTCAATTTGACCTGCGCGGTGCGCAGTGTACTTCCACCGATGTCTTTGATCCCTGCTGTGCGTAAAGCCATGGCCGAGGTCGACTCTAAACTGCCGCTTGAAGGAATAACGACCCAGAAACTTGCCCTCAAGAAATCTCTCGCTAGTGAACGTCTTTTTGCATCGCTTTGTGGGAGTCTTGCGATATTGGCTTTGGTGCTGTCCTGCATCGGTCTATACGGACTGATGGCCTACAACGTTGCGCGACGGACTGGTGAAATGGGTATTCGCAAAGCACTGGGGGCACGTTCCTGGGACGTGGCCTGGCCGATCCTGAGAGAAGCCCTAATCCTCACGGGCGTAGGTATAGCTATCGGCTTGACTGTTGGATTGGCCCTGGTCCGCTTGATCCGGTCTTTTATCTACGGCGTCAAACCTCATGATCCTCTAACGATGATCGGGGCCGCCGTGCTGATGATCGCCGTGGCGACTCTGGCCGCCTGGATACCCGCCCGGCGTGCTGCGAAGATCGATCCGATGGAGGCATTGCGCTACGAGTGATTGAATGAGAATACAGGATTCGGAAGGAAAAACAAATGAAAACGATATGGCACGACATGCGTTATGGGCTTCGTCAGTTACGTAAGAGCCCCGGTTTTACAGCGGTCGCAGTGCTGTCGCTGGCTTTGGGTATTGGAGCG
>JAFGTG010000514.1 GCA_016934255.1 Sedimentisphaerales bacterium | reverse complement strand
GTAACAAATCAGCAGGCCGCACCGGACACCATTGATATCGAAAGTGACAAAGTGATCGCCGGGGGAGTAGTGTTTCAAATCGCCGCCGGTGCAGAACCGCTTGTCGTACCGATCCACAATCATTCCCTCAGGATTGATCACATAGAGGGAATTGTGGGGTTTGACCCCCTCGCTCAATCGATGGGTGCAGCCCAGCACGACCCAAAGGTCCAGTTCGTCGGCCAGTAACAGGATCGACTCCAACTGCTCCCGCTGCTTTGCCCAATCAAAATCGTCCAGTGTTTTATAGTCCACTCCCGCATAGCCGGACAGCGCACATTCGGAAAAGTGAACGACGTCAGCCCCCAGAGCATGGGCCTGCCGCAGTTGTTTGCGAATCCATTCGGCATTCGAGGCCACATCGGCCGAGACGGGAAACTGACAAGTCGCCAAGTGCAGCTTGCCCACATTATCTGGCTTTGAAGCCCCGATGAGAGATTGAATGACACGTGTCCGGAGCTTATATCCTTTGTCGTTTAGATGCAGGCGACCCTCCCCTTGTTGCGCCAGGCTCGCATCGTGTGAACCGCAGGCGAGTGCAAGGTAAATAACGACAAACCAATACTCGAACCCTTGATAATATGTTTTCTTTCTCATGATCTTCCTTACTTTGTCACACGCCATTTCAATTCCACACTGGAATCGATCGTATCTATGAAATTATACCTTCTGTTTTGGATTCGTTAAATATTGATTAGTCACAATCGAGCGTTAGAACGCCCTGGTAGATTCACGATGTCGATGAGTATGCATCGTGAAATCGAAAGGCTGCTGAGACAAGCGACGAAGCGCGGTTGACAGGCCGTCAGATGGATGCCTCGAAGAAAATGTCTTTGCCAAAACGGGTTTAGTATTTGGTTTCGAGCTTATCAGTGGTCATCGGTGTCCGTGGTATAAAAGATTTTTCATGACGCATTTTTACTATGTTAAAGAGTCCATTTGCAATTTGGGATGCTGAACCTGCTGAAATTATTTTGGAAATTGAAAGTAAATTCTGGTATGATAGAACTTGAAGTTAGCAGAAGCGTTTTAGCGATGTGTGTACGGGAAATTCCGGACCAGGTAAATTCACTTAGGAGGCAAAAAAGATGAAACGCAAAGATGTGGTTCTGATTTTGATGTTCCTGCTTCTGGGAACATCCACGGTTAATGCTCAGGAGATCGTCAATCTGTTTGACAATCCCGGCTTTGAAGAAGGCACGGGGATCGACGTGCAGGAAATTACTGGATGGAGACTATACACCCAAGAGAGTGCGACGGGGCTTCTCAGTATTGATACCCAAGAAGCCATCGAAGGCGGGCAGTGTGTCTTCATTGAAGTCACGGGCGTACCGGCGGGAGGATCGTGGAATCTGCGCTTCGATCACACGCGGAGATTTAGCGTCGAGCAAGGCACAACCTACACGATGTCCTTCTGGCTCAAAGGCGATCCGGGGCCGGTCACGCTTTCGGCATCTCGCGCCGAGCAGAATGAAGCTGGCCAGTGGGGTGCTCTGGCGCAACAAGTCGTCAATCCGACTGAGGAGTGGGTGGAGTATTACCTGACGTTTGAATCTTCCGAGGATAGGTTGATCATGTGGCAAATCCTGATCTCCAATGAGGGACAGACGTACTATGTGGATCATGCCCGCTGCTATGAGGGAGAATATGTGCCGGACAGGATCGGACCGCTGACGCAGGCTTATGATCCCGTCCCGGAGGATGGCGCCCTATATCCTGATACATGGGCGAACCTTTCCTGGAAACCGGGCGATAAGGCCGTGTCGCATGATGTGTACTTCAGCGACAATTTTGACCTTGTGCAGGATGGGGCCGCCGAGGCATTCCGGGGCAACCAGGGGGCGGATTTCTTCATCGTGGGCTTTCCCGGATTTCCTTATCCGGACGGCCTTGTTCCCGGTACAACATACTATTGGCGAATCGACGAGGTCAATGACGCCGATCCCAACAGCCCGTGGAAAGGTCCTGTCTGGAGTTTCTCAATTCCACCTAAGACGGCGTATGATCCGAATCCAGCCGATGGAACCGGACTTACAAATACGACGGTGATCCTGAGGTGGACACCGGGTTTTGGAGCGAAAACGCACATGGTTTACCTCGGCGATGATTTTGACCAGGTGAACAACGCCACTGTGGGTGTCCCGACCGGAGCGGCGTTCTATTCTCCCGGATCGCTCGAACGAGAGAAGGTCTATTACTGGCGAGTCGATGAATTTGACGGCCTCGGCACATATAAAGGTGACGTCTGGACCTTTACGACGCCGGGTACGGTCGGAAATCCACAGCCAGTCAACGGCGCAACCGATGTGGCGATGGCCACCATCTTAAACTGGACAGCGGCAGATAACGCCGCTTCACACGAGGTCTATTTCGGGTTGGACAAGGATACCGTGCGCGGCGCCGACACCGGCTCGCCCGAGTACAAAGGCCCCAAGGGGCTGGGAGCTGAAAACTATGATCCCGGTTTGCTTAATCTGGGCACAACATATTACTGGCGTGTGGACGAAGTGTATAATGGGGCTACCGTGAAAGGTCCTGTTTGGAGCTTTACGGTCGGTGATTTTCTGATGGTCGATGATTTCGAGAGCTATACCGATGACGATGCGTCCGGCCAGGCCATTTGGCAGCATTGGATCGACGGATTCGGCGTCCCCGGTAACGGCGCACAGGTCGGCTATTTAGTCCCACCGTATGCCGAGCAGACGATTGTTCATGGCGGCGACCAATCCATGCCGCTCTTGTACTTTAATGAAGCGGGCGTGACAAATTCACAGGCGGCGCTCACGTTAACGGCGCTAAGGGACTGGACGGTAGCAGGTGTTGGAGAGTTGTCGCTCTGGATTCGGGGCGACTCGGCCAATGCGGCCGATCCTTTATACGTAGCGCTGTCCAACACCGCCGGAGCACCGGCAGTCGTGGCCCACGATGATCCAAGTGCTTCAACAAATCCGGCTTGGAGGCAATGGCGTATTGTGCTACAGTTCTTTGCCGATCAAGGGATTAATCTAACCAACGTGGATCAGCTCGCGATTGGGCTGGGCAGCAAAGGCGGTGCAGCGGCGGGCGGTACAGGCACAATGTACATCGACGACATCCGGCTGTACCGGGCCGCTCCGTAGTCGGAAGCTTCTCCCGTAAGGG
>JAFGTG010000047.1 GCA_016934255.1 Sedimentisphaerales bacterium | reverse complement strand
TCCCCCCGATAGACTTTGGTATCGAATCCCGGGATTGTCTTCAAAAATCCATGCGAGCCAGATGAGTGTGCCTCCGGGAATCCACATCGGCTTCGTTAAAGCCGCGGTTTGCCATCCCGCATAGGCACTGACTTGTGTGGGGGAGGTCATGCTCAGAAGCAAATCCGGGGCTCCGTCCCCCAGATAGACACCCAGCAGCATTTCACCGCGTCCCCCCTCATGATAGATCGAAATGGTTTGAATGGTTCCATCCTCGGGCATGATAAAGGATTCCGCGCAAAGCTTGTCGTGGAGCGTTATTTCCGAGTAGGCATCCAAATTCCCGATAACGGGTAACATCGCCTGACAGGTTGCGTTAATGATGAGAATGAGTCCTATTCGATTCATAAATTTACTCCTTAAAAAAATGAGAATTGGTTACTTAAAACATCAGGATAGAGAGGTGGAATACGCCATAGGTGTTTTTATGTTCCAGTGCGATTGAATCATCTCGACCGTTTGAGCAATATGCGCTTTGGATGACGCCCCGAAAACAATCGATTCGATCTTGGGAAGGCGACAGACATACTCGACCGCTTCGCTCGGAGAGATCGCCCCCGATGCCAATATCGACATCGCCATAGGTCTGAACGGTTTCCGGGCCAGTGTTCTTTCGTATTCGTCCCGGCTTGGCGTCATAAGAAAACCCGTCTTGTTGATGGATGAGCAGACAATCGGATTCTCGATTCCGGAGGCGAGCAGAAAATCGACCAGCGCCGGCATGTTCATCGTGTTGAAAGCCGGTTCGGCGCCGTAGATTTTCCTGATATGATTGACAAATTCGACGAATACCTCCCTTGCGCCGAATCCGAGGAGGAGATCTGTGACGATGTTCTGGAGAAAAATCGCGGGAACATTTAAGCCCCTGAAGATCCTCATTTCAGCATCCACAAGTAGTTTCATGACGTCGATCATGTCCTTATTGATGACACTCATCCCCCCGCGAATGACGGTGTTGGCTACCTGCCTGACGCTCCGCCCGGAGAGAACAAACGCGTTCAATGCACCGATCAGGCCTTTCTCATGCACGGCGTTGGCGTATTTATGTGCATAGGGCATTGAGGGGTATAAGTGCAGATCGGCATACTGGCCGGGATGGGCACGAAAATGATCGCATATCTTCTCGACGCGGTCGTGAGTATTGAACATGAAGGCGCGTACGCCGCACTCATAGGCGATATCGACGACACGGATAATCGCCTTTATATCCTTAAAACGGATGGCCAGAGACCGGCCCTTCTCCTCCGACATATGATTAATGCCGAAGAACTGGTTGTCGCCTAAGATAATTCTGTCTATCATGAGTTCTCCTTATCTCGCCATCCGTTCGGATGCGATGCATGATCATGTCCGTACAAAGAGCCTCTTCGAATGAACATGTTTCGCAAGCCCTTTGCTCAAGGATGCAATCGATAAAAACGTCCAGTTGACGTGTGAATTGAAAACCGCGAACGTAGAAACGGACCGGCTCGGCCGTATCCGCCAGGTAGCCTTCGTTCCACCCTTGGGTATATCCGTCAATCTCCGGGGCCTCCCGGAAGAAGACCTTGTACGTATAGAAATCGGCAATAATCTTACCCTTCGTTCCCATTGCCTCAAAACGGCACGACGGCTTACGATAGGATGGATCGCTCCAATTCGCCAGCAGGTTGCCCCGTGTGCCGTTTCCATAGATGAAGGTCGAACTGATCGCATCCTCCACACCGTTGGAATGGATACGATTGAACACCGTCCCAACCACTTCGTCCGGCGGCCCGACGAGGTAATTCACCAGGTCAACGCTATGGGAGGCAAAATCGTAGAGGCAGCCTCCTCCTTCCGTTTTATTGGATCGCCAGCTTTTCCGAGCCTCATGAAGAACGACCGGCCCGTTCATCTCCACCGTGAAAGTCACGATCCGGCCAATCGCTCCAATATCGATCAGCGATTTTGCTTTCATGAAAATGTCGTGAAAACGCATCGCGTACCCGACTTGATGCACGAGTTGCTTGCCTTGCACGAGCTCAAGGAGACGTCTGCTTTGCTCGGGATTGAGCGTCAAAGGTTTTTCAACGAAAACATGAGTATTATGACTAATGGCACATTCGGTCACATCAGCGTGCATCGATGTCGGCGTCGCCACGACAACGAAATCGAGGTCCATGGTTTGAAACATTCTCTCGAAATTCTTAAATGTCTCAACGCCCATATGCTCGGCTGCGTTCTTGAGAACAAAGCTCGATGAATCACACACGGCAATCAAATCGACATCCGGGTGCGTATTCAATATCGAGAAATGGACCAATCCCATCCGGCCAAAGCCGACAACCCCACCTTTCAGCATAATCATTTCCTCTCGAAAAAAAATCTAATGAAATCCCGGTTTCACAATGAATCGCTTCTCAACTTATCTTAGGCACTCTAACAAAACCTCTCCCTTGTCACCCTGAGCGTAGCGAAGGGTCTCTATTCAAGCGTAAAGACTGAGATTCTTCGCTATGCTCAGAATGACAAATCCATAAGACCTTAGTTTTATTAGAGTGCCTCAACGACTTCATACCGTCTCATCTTCGGATCGACGATCTTCTCCTCGATCACATCGACGATCCTTTCCGCCGCCTTCCCATCCCACAATGGAGGGATTCGGGACTCACGAAAGTTACCCTCCATGATCCTCTTGAATGCGTGAACGATCTTTTGGGTATCCGTTCCCACGATCTGATTGGTGCCCATCTCGACCGTCACCGGCCGCTCGGTATTCTCACGAAGCGTAATACAGGGAACTTTAAGCACGGTTGTCTCTTCCTGAATCCCCCCGGAATCCGTGAAGACAACCCTGGCGGACGATTGTAGCTTGAGAAAATCGAGATAACCGATCGGATCAATAAGATGCAGTCTGGCAAGGCGATCTATGCGGTTCCGAAGGTTCAAAGAGGTTATATTTTTCAATGTCCGGGGATGGATTGGGAAAATGATCGGCAGATCGTTTTGAATGACTTCCAGGGCATCTAATATTCTTGAAAACACCAAAGGGTCGTCCACATTGGCCGGCCGATGCAAGGTGAGCACGGAATAGCCGTGCCCATCGATACACCTCCGAGCACGCAGTTCGTTGAGAATCGTTGATTGGCGTGCTATTGTCATGTTTCTTTTAAGCGTGTCTATCATCACATGGCCCACCAGGTAGATCTTGTCCTGATCTATCCCTTCCGCCATAAGATTTTCCACGCCGCTCTGCTCGGTGCAGAACAGTAAGTCGCTGATCGAATCCGTCAGGACCCGGTTAATCTCTTCGGGCATAGATCGGTCGAAACTGCGAAGTCCCGCTTCCACGTGAATCACCTTCACGTGGAGTTTCGCCGCCACCAATCCGCAGGCAATGGTGCTGTTCACATCCCCGACCACCAGCACGGCATCGGGGTGATAATCCAAAAGAACCGGCTCGAAGGCTGTCATAATGTCTGCGGTTTGAACAGCGTGGGAAGCACTCCCCACCTCAAGATTTACGTCGGGCTCTCGAATGCCCAACTGTTTGAAGAAAAGGGTGCTCATTTTTTCATCGTAATGCTGGCCCGTATGCACCAATAACGGTTCGATTTCAGGATGCCGTTCATATTCTTCCATTAACGGCGCGATTTTCATAAAATTCGGACGCGCCCCGACAACATTAATAATTCGCATAGTTATCTCCAATGATGTACAGGGGTGGAAATTTACATGTCGTGATCGGAATCTGTTTTGAAACTTTAAGACTATCAGAAAGACGTTCTATCATATGACAAGCACGGTGAGGAGTTGGGGAGGTTCTCAATGCTGACCTTACATTGATTCAATAAGGTCTGCACAATAAGTTCGTAAGCCGCCTCGCCTTTCTTCAAAAGATCCATACATGGTGATCCAGTGTTGGTTTGCTTTAGAAAATCTTCTACAAATTCAGCAGAGATTTCTTTTTGATGAACCATTCGACCCTGTGCGATGAGATATTTATCGACATCAAGCAATTCATCCTGGTACACCGAAATGGTCGGTATGCCTAAGACGGCCGCCTCTCGTGTCATCGTTCCCCCCGCGCCGATAAAGAGTATGCACCTTTTCAGGATATTTTCTAAGCTTAACGCCTCATCAGGAATGACAATCCCTGCGAATTTTTCCTGCCGGTAGTGACTCGCCTGATGCTCTCCCCGGGGTAAAAGGACGATCTTATACTTGTCCTTGAGACGGATGATCAGATCGTCCAGGAAATTTATGGCGCCCCGATAGTATTGAGCGGCCCACGGTTCCGGCCGAATGAAGATTTCCGCCGGACCGGATCGGCGGTTATATGAGTTGTCCCCGGAAACATTTCGAAGCCTCCAGAGGTAGATCCCTTCTTTGACGCCGGGGTATCGGACGACCTTGTTGGGCGAACCCCATTGGTGTCTCACTTTATCGAGGGACAGGAATTCGGGCACCATAATCGTCGTGGCCCACGGAAAAGCGATTCGATTCCCTTCGGCGTGCTCGTTGTCATTGAGGTAAATGCTCCTGACGCCGAGAAGCCGGGCGACGACGGGCGAATTAAAGCAACTGTGTGAAATAGCCACGTCGATATCGCGTTTCCGTAGGAATCGATAGAGCTGCCAGACGCGAAGCGAGAAGCCGAGCAGCTTCTTCACCTTATTCGCGCCGTAATGCCGCCCGACGAGATGGTATTCGAATCCGTGCAGATCGAGCAAATCGATCGTGTTCGCAAACGGCCGGGTCGTGAGGAGCACCCGGTGCTGTTTCTGAAGGTCTTTAATCATCCCTGCGAAAAAATTAACGTGGGGGGAATTTCCCAGGTCGATCCAGATATTCATGAGCAGGCCTCCTGTGCCGGTGATGCGACACCTTCAAGTGTCTTGTTATGCAAGTAGGACGTCAGGGCGTGAAAGGCCCATGCCTGTGACCATCGCATATAGCAAATCTTATTTGTGTGGAAACGCCCTTTGCGATAATAGAAGTATCCCCTCGGGCTCCACATATATTTCAGCATCCATGTGAGAACGCGTTCCAATAATTCAGACTGCTCGACTGCGAGGGGATCCGAGAGGAGCACGACCGCCTGACAAAGACTGTGAATATCTACCGGGAAGATCTTATGGTCATAGTATTTGGCTGTTCCATCGGACAAAAAGAAGTTCTCCACATAGTACCGAAGTCCCCGATCGTAAGGTGCCTGACAAAGCGCGTCGTACCCCTCGCGGATGAAATAGAGAAGTGCCTGAAGATTGAAGCCCGTGTGGAAAGAATCCACATAGCGCATGAGGTTCATTTGTCCATAGTACCAGGCGCCGTCTGCGCGTTGATAGCGAAGAGCGTATCTCAAGCTCGCCAGCGCCAGCTTCTCCAACGTACGGTCTTCGCACATTGGGCAGAGCCTGATCAACAGTGACGCCCCAAGAAGATTGGCGTTATGTACGTAATTATCATCTCGTGGAGTGTAACTAAAGCAAAGTCTGTCCTGTTCCTCGTAGCGACTTAAATCATTACAAATGAAGTCCCTGATCCCTATCGCCATATCGAGCGCCCGATCCACGCCAGCAAGGAAGTAGGTATCAAGAAGCGCGTGTCCGATGAATGCCGAGTTCACAATCGTCGGTGTGTATTTGGGCGTCCACATCGTCCTGTTTTGCCAGTCGAAGTTGTACCCCCAGCAATTTCCCGACCAGCCTTCACTTCGCGTCTTTTCAAGAAGATCGAGCAGGTACTCGATTGTCGGACGATACTCCGGTTTGCCCCACAATGCGTACAGTCTCGTGTAGCCCCAGAGAAAAAGTCCAATGGCCTTGGGATTATGTCCCTTCTGAGTTGCCAGGATCGCCCTTAGGTTGAGAGGGCTCCTTCGCAGAAACTGCGTGCAAGCGATTTTTAGCCATTTACTTCGTGAACTGACCATCCGAATGAAAGGGCTGTTGAGCGCATCATAGGGATCGTAACCGGCATAATCAGATGTCTCGATATAGGCGCGGAGTTTATATAGATAACCTTCAACGATTCCGAAATCCACACCCTCACAGGGTATTGAGAGTACTTCTTGCATTTGAGAACCTAATCTTCGGCGTTATTTGTGATTCTTCGGATCGATCGGATTCGGATATAGGGTCAGGTGAACCGTCCGAATACAAAGATACGACGTTTTGAGTTCTTATCGATTCTTCCACTGCGAAACATGCCTTCATCACCAAAAAACTCTCACTGGGACTTATGATTGGCTTCCCTCCCGCTTTTAACCTGTCGAGGAATCGGCTGATCATATGCGATTGGCCTTTATCCTGATGGCCCGTTTTTCTACGTTGAGATTTACCGTCGTGAAAGACCTGATGCCCCCGGAAATCATGAATCATACCTGTCAGACCTGACGAATACACCTCCAAATACTCCTTCGGCACGTTGCGTGCTCCATTGGCGAAGTAACATATGGTCCCGATCGAACCATTCTCAAACGCCAGGTTAATTGAGACGGTATCATTGAATCCATCGGGATCGGGAAGAGAAACGGCATGCACCGAGATAATCAACGAGTCGGACAGCCACATAAGCAGATCGATAAAGTGACAGACTTCTCCAACGATACGCCCTCCGCCGGTTTCCTTGTCCTGAATCCAGCTATCTTTCGCAATGGAACCGGCATTAATCCGATACATCATCGAGCTGGGCCGAGAGCCCAAACGTCTCTTTAATTCAATTGCATGTGGCGAAAAGCGACGATTGAAACCAACGAGCAGGTGTTTGTTCGACTGGCGATGATATTCTTGTTGAATCTCTTCTAATTCGTCAGGGCGAAGGCAGAGTGGTTTTTCAACGAAGCAATGCTTGCCGGCCGCTAAACACGTCTTCACGAATTCCGAATGGGTATTATGGCGAGTGGCAATGAAGACCGTATTGATCTCATCGTTATCCAAGATGTCTGAAAGGTTTGACGTGCAGAATTCAAAGCCAAAACGCTCCGCCACTCGTTTCGAGGTTGTTCCCGAATCGGTCAGTACGGCCTTGCAGACGATATCTTTGTCATTTCCGGGCAAATAAGGCAAAAGATTACCTTGGGCATAGCTGCCTGCACCGATAAAAGCGATATTGACTTTTCCACACGGACGAGAATTTTTGACTGTTATTTTTCTCTGCACGAGCGTCCCGGACACATCATATTTCAAGACCACTCCCAAAAATGGTTCGGAGCGATTAACGATCATGTTGTAAGCTTTTGGCGCATCTTCCAACCGAAACACATGTGTGCTCAGATAATCGAGGTGAATGCGCTCCGAGTAAACCAGTTCCTGGAACGCCTGCATATTGCGGTTCTCCGTCCAGCGCACGTACGCAAAGGGATAATCAGAACCGGCTTCCTCGTAGCCTCGATCATATCGCCCCGGCCCATAGGAGCATGACATCTTGAGTTCAAGTTCCTTCCGATACCAATGAGGATTCCTTTCAAAACCTGTCGGCACGGCCCCCACAACAACGACCCGTCCTTTCTTGCGAACGATCTCGCCGGCAAAGTTGATCGGGTCCAGGCTGTCGGTTCCCGCTGTAATAATCACGGCATCCACACCTAAACCGCAATTTTCTTGTTCTATTTGAAGTTTCACTTCAGGCGCTTGTCGAATCCACGCCTTATCGCAGCAATGTTCTTCGGCGATTTGGACGGTTTTTTCGTCAACATCAATGCCAATTACTTTAACGCCACTTGCCCGTAACATCAGGCATGTCAACTGCCCGAGCAATCCCAGGCCGATCACGGCGCAGCTTTCCCCCAGACGTAAATCCGCCTGACGAATCCCCTGAAGGGCAATCGCCCCCAGCGTGTTGTAACATGCCCGCAAGAGATTGGCGTCCGGCGCCAGCTTAACGCAAAGGTTCCGGGGTACGCAGACGATCTCCGCATGATTGGCGTATCCGATTCCGGCGCAAGCCACTTTATCTCCTTTTCGAAATCCCGCGACAGAAGCCCCCACCTCGATCACTTCACCCGCGCAACTGTATCCCAAGGGCGAATAGGCATCCAGCTTCTTCATAACGGCGCGATATGTCTGAACGGGACCATAACTCTTCAGCGCTTCGACGACTTGTTTGACCTGCTGAGGCCGGGCCATAGCTTTGCCGATCAGATTCTTGCGAGCCGCCTTGACGGTTGATCCTTCCGTTCCCGGACTGATCAGCGAATAATGGTTTCTGACCAGGATTTTCCCCGGTCCCACCTGCGGCCAGGGAAGCTCCTGCGTCACGATTTCTCCGGACTTAAGTTGTTGCGTTAGCTGTTCCATATCGTGTGATGATCACTCCTTACAAACACGGATGATCCGTCTTTGTTTCCCGGATTTTGTCAATGGGATGTGCTTCACATTGACAACGTTCACTCGAACCTCACCCCAAAGTTTTTCCTCATGGCTGGACCGAATTTTTTCTCTGTCAGATTCACTAAAACGGTTATTTGGAATGAGTCGGATTTCCAATTCCCCTCGTTTTTCCTGGTAATACTGATACCGTACGACATTTTTAAACATATCCCCGTGCATATTAATCGCGGCGGCGGATATTCTGGCCCCGCTTCTTCCGAGAATGCTTCCTTCGAGCGTCCATCGGCCCTGAACGTTCGAGAACCGGTCCCAGCCACGACCACACTTGCATTCGGATGGCTCTCTCACGGCAAAGTCATCCGTTCGATATCGGATCAGAGGCATCGAACGGTTCAGAAAACCCGTCCCCACGATCTCGCCGCATTGGCCTGTATTACACGGCTCCCCATTTTCATCGAGTATTTCAAGGATACCGTATGTTGGAAATGCGTGATAACACCGGCTGGTCTCACATTCTCCTCCAAGTATTATTCTTTCACTGTGCCCGTACCAACTATAAGCGCGCGCCCGAAATGCCGCCTCGATGCGTTGCCGCTGGGCTTCCGAACATGATTCAGACGCCAGAAGAACGGCCTTTACCCTGGGCAATCTCGGCGTGAGTTCATGCCGGAGTATATATTCTGCGACGATATCAAGTGCAGAGGGATACCCGTGAAAGAACTGCGGCTTATATTCGATAATCTTTTGAATGTAATAGTGCAAATTCGTTTCACTCATATGAAATGGCGAGAACTGCAACTCGTTGTGAATCGGATTCTCCTGCCAAAAGGACGAATCGGTAATCCGTCGAAATGGAACGCCTCGGAACGTTGCTTTTTTATGTCTCGGCGTATAACCCACACGCTTCCATTGGGAGAGCATATACCCCATTTCTCTGGCATAGGTGGAGTCATCCTCTAAATACTCCAATTGATTTCCCGACGATCCTCCCGTCGTACCCGGGTGGTGCGGGATTCGATCGAGGGATTTGGGAATTAAGGCCTCGGTATTTTCCTGCACGATTTTTTTACTCAGAAGCGGGAATTCTTTCAGAGCATCGAAAGGATTAAAACGTTCGACCGCTCTTCTGAAACGGTGATAGAAAGGGACTTCCTCCACGGCGAACTGAAGCAGGTCGGATAGTTGCGCCTGTTGAAAACATTGTATCTCCGCCCGTGACATTTTGTCCAGTTTTTCGCACAAGCGAAGTGTACGCCGATAACCATTGCCGACAAGAAATCGATAAGGAAGGCGGCACACCATCTTCCTGGCAAATAACGGCGCGTTCTGATACGATTCCTTAAGAAGGCTGTACATTGAAATTCTCCTGTTTGTCCATACCGGATTCTGATGCACGATCCTTCTGTGAAAAAGCATCCGCCGGCTCGTCACCCGCTAGTAATGAATGGTATAACCGGCAGAGTTGACGGCATACATGTTCCGGCGAATACCGGGCTAATACTCTCGAACGGCCCGCTGCCCCCATCGTTTCCCTCTCGTCTTTATTATCGATCAATCGCTTCAACACCATAGCGAGATTGTTCACATCCCCCGAAGGTATGAACAGACCGTGGACGCCATCTTCGACGATATCCGGGATTCCCCCGACCGGACAGGTAACGAGGGGCAACGCGAAAGCCATCGCCTCCAGCACTCCCATAGGCACACCCTCGATATAACTTGGCAGGCAATAAATATCCGCTTGCTCGTATGCTTTCTTTAACTCGGTTGATCCAAGCCATCCCGGCAAAACCACCCTGTCCTCGATCCCGTATTCACACGCCAATTCCCTGCACGCATCGATCTTGCCTTTACCTGCGATGACAAGTCGAAGCATTGTTTCCGGGCACGTTTTCACAACTAAAGCAAAAGCACGGATCAGATCAAATACGCCTTTGGATTTCTCAATCCAGCCCGTGAAGAGTATTTCCACACCGGATTTGAGGCGGATGTCTAACTGCTTGGGTATAAATCGACACGGATTCGGGAGGATTAACGTAGGCACCCTATCCAGGTAATCCACAAGCTCCGCATGTTTCGAATGAGATAAACACACGACGCAATCCGCCTGAGACAAGATGCGCGTATTTAATCCCAATCGCCGGCGATTCATCGAGGCCAGAAAGTTCGCGAAACCTCCGCCATGAATGTGAATGATTAACGTTCGTCTTAAAAGCCTTGTTAGAATCACCAACGGCGCCTTTCGTCGCCAGCTATTCCATGAAGCCGTATGAACGTGGACAATATCGGCCCATGCGATTTCAAACGGCGCCCGAACGTAGGCTTTCATTGCCACAAACAGTTTTTTCAAACGACCGCCGTCTTCGACCGTCGCTAAATGACGGATAGAAAACCGGTTATTCGTCAGATAGTGTGTATGGGTGCGAATGACCGAAGCAACGCCTCCCCGTGCACGCCGATCAGGACCGATGTAGAGTATTTTTACCATAGCAACCGCATGTATTGAAAATTCAGGATAATAAAGCGTTTGTGTGTGTAAACTGACCGTTGAGGACATCCGCATTAATTGATTCGACTTGACATATCGATAAAGATGGAGCGGGATCAAGATTTTCCTGATTCGCCAGAATCCGGATACAGATACACTGAGCGCCGAAGGCATATAACGTATGTGGAAACGACATCAGCCCGGTGAGCAGACTCATCACACCGAATGATAACAACAGTGCTCCCAATATCGCAAACTCGATACTTCCAATCCGCACACCTTTCCATAATGAAGTGATGGTGTAGAACATAAGAAAATAAAGCGACAGCCCCACAACGCCGCCAATCACGAGCATGTCGAACAAATCGCTGTGGGTGTGGCGAAAAATTCCCGAACGCGAGTGCATAAGGTCGTAAATGTTTCCAAATCCCATGCCCAAGAGGAAATCGACGACGCTCGAATCTTTCCAAAACCAGGTCCATGCTGTCGTATAGAAAATCCCTCTTCCGGATCCTATCTCACCGCGGTCGAAGTCATACGTCCATCGGGTAACCAATTCTTCATTCCCGTGCTGGATATAATAGAGGCCTCCCAAAATGAAAATGATGCACAGAAACAGAAGCATGGTTTTTAAACAGGGTCTGGGACATGCAAGGATCCACCACCAAATCGCCAACCATAACGATCCAATAATAAAGGCAACATGTGCAGATCGATCGAATGTGATAAAAACGGCCACAACAATGAGTGCCGCCCCCATAGCCCATCGATAGGAATGTTCCTGTAACGCAAGAAACATGGCTCCGACCGCCGCCGGCAGCAAGAATCCGGCCATGGCTTTACCGGAGATACCTTCCGACCCAGCGGTGGCTTTCACCCCCGCCGACGCATAATTAGCGCTTCCCATGCCCGTCAGATAACAGATGAGAATCCAGGCGGCACAAATGAGGGCGCCAATCAGGATCGACCGTAACAGTTTTTGAGCGGATTCGTAGGACCGAACCAGACAAGATGCATAGTACCAGAGCAAAAATGCGAAAATCATTTTGAAATAAACCATACGTTCGACGTTGACCATATCGGCCTGTAAACGATTTGTTGACAGGAGCCTCAAATGAAGCAGCCCAAGTGATATGACATACACCCATAGCAGCCGGGAAAACAAGGGGGAAAACTCATCATTATCTCTCGGTAATTTGGGCAACGTCACGAGAATCAGCGGCAGACATAATCCTTGAAACCACTGCATCATATTCAGGCCGGCTATGGTGTGAGGAAAGAAAAAAGACGTGAATTGTGCAATAAGCGGATTCACAATAGAGAAGGCGCAAAGAGCCAGGAACGCAATCTCTGCGACAGATTCACTTGGAGAGAAGGTCATGGATGAGGTCTTCATGGTTTTGATTCACACAAAGATTAACTTCATATTGAGGCAGGAATAAGTTCGTCTATTCTTGCAAGAGAGAATTTAGAGCAGCCGATACATCTCGTTGGGCGACTGCCGTGCAAACGGATAAACGGGTGCTCCACCATATAGTCTCATCAGTCTTCGGCTGCACATCGCATTCGGAGAACGCCGTAGTGACAGACTGGAATTGAGTTATTGCATCAGTTAACCGAACGTCCCGATTCGTGAGCATGTTCTGTAAGGTCTGTACACATTCGATCAGTGTTTCATAATCCGGACATTCCGTCGCAACGTTTGCTTCGCGTAATGAGTCACGGTAGTTCACGGCTTTGAGCAAAAGGTCCGGGACACCATCGAGATGATCGAGCGCGAGACCGAAGGACGTCGCCACGCGGAGGACAACCGTATCCTTGGCCGGTACGGTCAAGTTAATCCGCCAAAGCGGACCATCCTGGTCTGCGTCGAGCGATTCGTGCGTGTAGGCATCGCGCATCACCCAGATGCCCGGTCGAGGCATTGTATGCAAATCCAGAGCATTTGCGTCGATGATCAATTCCACAGGACTTGCTTCTTTCGATTCGTTTCGGAGCGTGAAATGAAGGTTTCGGTCCTCAAACCGTCCGAACCGTTCGACCATCGGCTCGAGAGCGGGACACCGGGCATACGTGATCGGCTCCCATCCCGCGTTGGCCAGCCGTCTCGTCAGAGGAATCCATCGGTTGTACAGGTCCGGTGCGGTGCTGAGATAGTAGAAGGTCCCGTAGAACATAGCCTGCTTCATCTCTTGCTCGATCCGATCCGAAGGCCAATCCTTTTTCTCTTCCTGCGCCGACATGCAGACGATTTTCTGATGGGCCAAGGTGCGCTGTAATGCGAGTTTGGCGTTCGTGGGCCACGTCCGGATCGTCTCGCTTTCCACGATATCCAGAAGGTGGATGCGGAAAATGTCGCTCGGGTAATTCACGGGAGTGTAATTCGATCCGACAAGCTTCCCGCGGCTGTGCATATCGTCGGCGATGGCTTTGGCGCACTCGAAGCTTGAAAAATCCAGTGGAATGACGGGCTGCTTGGAGAGGTGGTCGAACGCAAGGGGATGATCCGCCCACTGGAAATGCTCCCGGCGAAAATTATCCGTCGCAAAAACAACGGGATTGTCAAATCGCATCCCATCCAGCTCAAACCTATCCACTTCGGATACTTCGCGTTCATACGTCAGTGTGAACCGATTGATTTTTCCGCCGATCCCCGTGATCTCGGGGTCGGGATTGCAAAGATAGTTATAGCCGCCCCATTCGGGAACGTATTCCCAGTGTAGCTTGCGGTTGCCATCGCGGTCGTGCGGGGCGCAGTTGAGTATGCTGAGAGCCACCTGGTCCGGCGGATTGCGGTGCGCCAGCTCTTCCACATGCGCCCAGGTTTCCTCCGGGGTGGGTTTCTGTTTGGCCTGTTCGGTTGTAATTCCGAGGGCCCAACCCCACCAGCCGATGAATTCGGTATATCGTAGCAGCTTAACCAGTTCACGCCGATTGGCGGCGACCGATTCTTGGCGGTTAAAGTCTGCAAAAACAGGCACGACAACATCGGAAGGGGGGATCGAGTCGAAATTGGCCATCTGGCCGAGGGCGCCTTGACGCTCGGCGCGTTTGACGAAAAACTGCGGATGAAATTCGTAATAACGTTGGGCCGCGGAGCGGAATCCCCACTGAGGATCAATCCGATAAATAAAAAACTGAAATTCCGCCTTGCCGGGGAACTTTTTCGCTGCCTGCGTAAGGCCGAACTCGTAGTTGACGAAGTATCCCAGTTCGCAGTCGTAACATAAACGAAACACCCTTGGCTGATCCATCGGTACGGCCAACGCAAGAGCCGTTTCTCCGTTTCCTATGGCCGAGAAAGGATACAGGGCGATCGTTCTTCGCTGCGTCGGATCTTTTCCATCCAACAGACGCGCCGCGCCGTATCGCATGTCGTCTTCGATGGTCTGTGTATTCTGGATGTCGTTGTACCAGTTCCATCCCAGGGCGTCTATGGGAAGCCGAAACGACACGGTCACGGCGCGATCCCGTCCGGATGTGTCTTCAATCTCGCCGTCAACGGTAATTATATCCGGCCCGGCTTGATACATGGTCTTAAGCCGTAGGGATAGCTTCGTTGACTCACATATCTGTTCCACACGATCAGGTGTTGAGTGGACTTCTCCCTCGACCCGTTGTTGCGGGGACGCATAGTCATCCTCCAGGCAGTCAATGGAGACGTCGTCGAGCCAGGCGGTGCCGGTTTGGTCCCAGACATTGCAGCGGACCCTGATTTCTCGACAGAAAAACGCCGTTGTGAAAGAGTGACTTAATTGAAACCAATCCTCGTTCGTTCGACCGTGGCTAACAATGATCTGGGGATAGTCACGATGTATCTGTCCTTGTGCATTGTACTGTTCGATGTAGAAGCTGGGAGCACACCCCTCGGTGCGTAGCCATAAGGACACGCGGTAGGGCGTGTTCGGCGTGACCGGCACGTTGATGGCCAGCGAGCCCGAGCGCGTATCGTGCACGCTTACGCGCATGGACGCCGTGCCGGTGTGAGCGATCCGTCGGTCGAGTTGCCAGCCCTGGCCCATATCCCAACCGATTGGATTGCCGGCTTCGATTTGTTCAAAGCTGAGGTTCTCTCCGAGGGGATTGTCTCGGGCCGGGATGTTTTTCACGTCTGCGATAAATATTCCCCCGTGCATGCCGGTCCGAAGCAACTCGTGATTGTCAATGCGACAGCTTACAACCTCACCATGAGGTCCGAAATCCAATGTGAGACCATCGCTCGTGGCTACTTCGGCAGCCGTTGCCCATGCTGCGCATGAACATATCCAGCAGATTGCCGCCAATGTTCGCCATTGTTCAAAATTTATCTGGGAACGGTGGTAAAACATCTGATGCTCAGAATCTCCTTATTTTGTAATAGAGGGCTCGTATGTGTCCGATGACGCCCGTTATCTCTGCGATAAACGATAGAGGAAAGAGTTTATGGCAAACGCTTTGAAGCTGTATGACGTTTCTTTTCAATGCGTGGACGTCGTCATGTACAAAATTGTATCCTGAGACGGTGCTCACGGCGGCCGAATACCCCGCCTTTTTAACGATTGCTTTTATGTCGGAATTGTAGTTTCCACTCGGATAAGCGAAGGTCGTTACCGATTTTCCGATTTTCTGTTCGATGATCTCTTTGGACAGGCGTGTCTCTTTCTCAACTTGTTTTCGTGGAATTCTCGCGAGAAATGGATGTGTGAGTGTGTGTGAGCCGAAGGAAATGCCGGTGTCACTCATCTCCCTCACCTGCCTCCACGATAACATCAGGGTCTTCTCGTCCGTGTAATGTCCCTTTTCCCATCTTGGAATCTCGCCTGTTCCGATGAAATCTGTCGTGAGAAAAACGGTCGCGGGTATATGGTATTTTTCCAGGACGGGATAGGCATTCTCATAGTTATCTCGATAACCGTCATCAAACGTAACCGCGATCGCTTTCGAAGGCAGCGGCGTTCCGTTGTGAATGTGCTGAGCCATTCTTTCCAGAGATATCGGATGATACGTTTTCGATAAGTATCGCATTTGATTTTCGAAATCTGCGACTTTCGTGGGCCGAAGGTAGGAGTTAACCTCATCCTTGACGCAATGGTAACAAATGATAAGAGCTTTCGTTTGCATACGGTGTTGGAATTAATCTTTGATTCTGCTTTTTATTCCGGCTCCTATCTTCCGAAGATAGGGATTCTTCATTAAGGCAGGTTTATAGGTATAATAGCACTTGAAAATATGAGAACGCGTTGTGTTTTTAAATACGAAAAATTCGTAATTGGGCCTTGTGGGGCTCGTCCATTGAAGCTTGTAGGATTCCTCTCCGACCATAAAATCGAACTGACTGTATCCTTTGGCAAAGGAGTCTTTGATCCAAAAGTGTAGAAGCAGTTTCCCCGGCCCCACCTTGGAGAAATCGGGATCGAATCCCGTATTCCAGAAGTACACGATGTTGCCATAGACGAAGCCAAGGTAGTAGGCGATGATCTGATCGTTGAGTTTGAGAAAGACGATATCCAACCATTTGCGATCTCCAAATCGCTTCACGATCAGGGAGGCGAATCGAAATCGTTTTTCGTTCGTGTACCAGCTCACGTCTCCCTTCGCCTTCCTGTATTTGACGTGTATCGACTTGATCATGTGCAGGGTATCTGTCACATCGTTTACTTTGTGAAGACGAACAAATTCCGCCTTTCCCAACTTAGCCAGAACGTTCGATCGTCTTCGTACGTCGGATCTTATATTTTTGCCTAAAGTGCTGTAATAATCCGTCCAGTCACGGTCGATGGATATGTATGGACTCCGTATATTGATCCTTTCCATGAAACGAAATGATGTCTCTGTTAAGATGTTTCTCAATATCGGTAAATTCGGTGAATCACCTCGAACGTTTCTAAAATGAATGACATCCCAGTCTTTTTTGCCTTCGACAATAAACTCGATAAGAATCCTCAGGATTTCTTCTCTCTTTTCATCGGCTGTCAATAGGTCGTGGTAGTCCGTCAAACCATCTCCAACGAAAGTCAGCTTTTTGAGCGTCATTCCTGCTTTGTCGATAACGGTGGCAATCGTTAAGGGGGCAATGCCCACGATTTTCGATCCATCATTGACCGTAATCAGCGACAGTTTCTTACGGTCACTGAAGATTTCCCAGCAACTGCTCAACCATTCATGCGTCAGTTGTGCGTTGGCGTCGGCGGCCTGCGAAAGAAGGGCGTTCCAGGAATCATAGAGAGTGCCATTCGCAAAATTATCTACCAATTGCGCGTCCACGGATTAAGACTCCCTATAATAACGTAAGATTGTTCAAGACGAATGAATTACTGTTGCGGAAACACGATTTGTCATTCCCGCGAAGGCGGGAATCCACTTTTTGCGCTCTGGACCCCTGCCTTCGCAGGGGTGACAGCGTGAGTCTAAGAACAGGCTTTTATTGAGGCATAATGATTGTTGATTCTTCTTCTTACCGTCTGCAAGATCATCTTGTCTTCGTATTCCAAGCCGAGGAAATAGAGAACGACAAAGTACACAATCGACAGCGCCACGATGCTAAGCATCCAGAAAGGTCTCGAATTATTCAGCATAGAGATAAAAACGGATAGAATGATAACGACGAAAGCGGCAACAAACGGTTTGTGGTAATTCGTATCATAGGGATGTATTCGGAGAAGCACAAAGACCTCCAGAATTCTGGCGACATTGATCAGAGCAAAGGATACCCCTGTCGAGATCGCGGCTCCGAGAATGCCGTATTTCGGAATGAGCCAGAGGTTCAGCGTGATGTTGGTAATCAGCATGACGATGGAATTGATTAATTCGATATCCTGCTTGCCCGTCATCCGCAACATATATCCGACTAAGGCCCCCCCGGTGCTATAGCCGATCAGATGAACCGAAGAAAGGATCACCAGGACCAACCCGCCCGACGTGAATTCCGGGCCGAAGAGGCCCATGATCTGTTTCGAGAACACGATCAGGAGCAAAAGGATCACGACATTGATCGAGACGATCCACCGGGTCACGGTTTTATACAGCCTGTCGAGGTCCTTGAGTTCATTCCTGTGGTAAAGGTCGGAAATCATCGGGCAAAAGATATAACCGAAAGAAAACGTGATTAAACTCGCTTGTTGGGAGATAACCGCCGCGGCGGAATAAACGCCCAGTTCCTGGGACGCCTTGAAATAACCGAGCATAAGCCTGTCTGTGTACCCTAACAAAACGTGTGAGAATCCGACAAACAAAACCGGTAAGGAAAAACGAAGGAGCTTTCCGACTTCATACGTAGGCTTGAGTGCGGAACTCATATCAGGGAAGATACGCTTAAGAAGATACAATCCCAGGAAAGCCGAAATGGCGGAGGATACGAGAAAACCCCATACCGCTCCAAGAAGTTTAAATCCAAAGAGGAAGATAATGGAGACCATGAGGACATTCGCGAAGGGACGACAAATATTGATGACGGCGGTTTTGCACTTAATCGCCTGTAACGCTCCGGCGGCGTGTCCTGACATCAGAGTGAGGATATAAAAGGGAAACGCACAAGCGAAGAGTCTCAGCACGTTTGCCAGTTTGGGCATGTTGAACATCTCAGATACGAACGGAGAGAAAATGAACAGCAACACACCGGCCGCAACGCCGGACAACGTTGAAATGAATAATGCCGAACGTAAAATTCCTTTGGCGCGTTTCATGTCACCGACGCCTTTATAAAGGGCCCCGAAACGCACAATGCCGTTTGACAGGCCCAGCATCGAGAGTTCGCCTGCAATAACGGCCAAACCATATCCCAGTGAATAGGAACCATAATCCCCGGCTCCGAGCACTCGGGCCAGAAGCATCTCAAGAGGAAATCGAAGCCCTTTATCGATCAGATTCCCGGTCAAGGCAATCCCGCCTCCTTTGGCCGTTGTCCTTATCAATTGATCCGAGCTTTCAGTTGTGCCTGTTCGAGATTTTTGCATATATCGTAACCAGGGTCTCAACAACGATTTGTATTTTCTTTTCCTGTGGTTGAAAGACGGCGGACGCGTTTAACTCCCATGTTCCGAAGATCTCTACTGATGTGGGTATAGAATTTCGATTTGCCGCCAAGCAACCATATAGTTCCGATCTTTGTGTAACCGCTTTTGTTTTGCCCTTTTCTGGAGCTGTAGTTCGTGTGAATGACAAAGCCTATCAATCCCTTCTTGTCCCGCCATTGAGGATGGTTCAAGAGGGCATGGTGACGGAACGATTGCAAGCCGCATCCGCGATACTGCGGGAGGGTAAATGCGGCGAAATTGTACAAATATTCTTTCGGCACGCTCAGTCTTAATCCCGGAACGATTTCAGGGCATCCGTTGACATGGGCCCAGGTATAGCCGGCCAGATGATAATCGACATAACTCAGCAGGCAGGTGTCGCCCTGATGAAAAAAGTCAAGCTTTCTTTGCTGGATTTCCCAGCATCCTTGTTGTTCCATTTCTTTGAGATCGTCCAAAGTCGCGATTTTTGTGCTCAACCTGCGCGTTTTGTCGGGATCAAGCGGTCTGAGATTTTCACGGTCGAGAACGATAATATGAAAGCAGTCAAAATAGACGAATCTGTTTATCAGCCGAAAGACGGCGTGTTTTAGCGCTTTGGCCGCACCGAATCGTGTGCGGAGTTCTTTTAAAGCAGTCCAGGTGGATTTTGTTTCAGGCATTCAGTTAGCCGTATGGTTTATCGTGAACACAACCATCGCATCACCGGAAGCAAGCAGCTCATTGTTGTTGTTCGATGCTGTAACCTCGCAAATAAGATACGTTTCATTTTGCGAATCCATTCTTTCCTTAATCTTGCCGCGGCACACAATATCCTTTCCCGGCAATGCGCTGCGCGTAACTTTCCATGTTAGCCTTCGCAGTTCGGCGATCTCGCCGATCCAGTTGGTGATCAGTCGAGCAAAAAAATTTCCAATCAGGGCCCGTTGCACGACGATATCCGGCAATCCTTCGCGGAGGGCCGCGTCTTTATTGTAATGAATGTGATGTCTGTTCCACGTAATGGCGCTAAACATAAATACCTGCGTGTAGTCCGGGCAGACGATGAGTTCGGGAATCCGCGTATTTACGGATAGGCTCTCCCAACACAGCTTATCTTGTATAATTGGTTCCATGTTTAAAGGCGTTTTATATAGGTAGCGGTTTCTCTGGCGACTAACTCGTTCTTCTGGTTGGTAAATTCCGTTTCGACAACAATGAAATAGAGTCTTCCACTTCGACCTTCCTTTGTGAAAACGTCCTTTAGCGTCGATTTAACCGTAATTGTGTCCCCTGTTCTTACACGTTGAAAGATTTCGTAAGCGCTTCCTCCGCCGACCGTTCTCTGAGCCGGGACGGGAACATCGATTTCGACTGGCGATCCATCACTCGGCAGTTGGGTCGCAGGCACGTCCTCGAATGTGAACATCTGGCAAAACAGTGGGGGCGCAATAAGAGTGCCATACGTTGTATTCTTCGCATAGTCCTCATCGAAATGAACGGGATGGTCTTCCCCAATCGCCTGTGCAAAACGTCGAATATCTTTCGGGGTCACGTCGTACTGACGTACTTTTTGCACGCCGATCATAGAAAGAGCTTCTTGGGGTACGTTAGCTTCCATGAGCGACTTTCATTCGATCACCAATGGGTGTCATAGATGATATGTGCTCGATTCTCAATGTCTCATAGTGTCGAGCTCGAGAAGAGCCACACTGTAATCCACTGTATCGTCGAATATGGTCTCTGTTGCCTAAATAAAGAAAACCATCTGTTAAATCCCAGTCGTCGGCGTTGAATTCCTCCGTATCCCCTTTTCCCAGCGAGTCAGTAATTCTCATGATCTCCTCGTATTGATCGATACGGAGTTTTCGCCGGGCGTTTAATTCGGGTTCGGGATCGATCTCCTCCTGGTATCTCTCGAATCCCGGGGTCGGATAAGCGACGTTCATGGACGCCGCGCAGCCGCTTCCATAGGAGAACATGCTGATCTGCTTGAGATCGGCGCTTGTATTCTTTCTTAGTAAATCGATCAGCGATAAGAATAGAGAGCCCGTATATATATTGCCGACGATGGCGTTGAGTGAAAGCCAGTTGCCGGTCTTTTCTGCAAAGGATTTTTTGACGTCCGCAAATCGTGTGCTTTCTTTATCGATTTTTTCTCCGGCGTCAATCTCAAAGTGACGGTGGTGTGCCTTGGCCGCCATTTTTGCGAAAGGGACGTGATATATACAGGCCTGGAGCCGGTTCAGTTTGTATAGTTCCGGGATTGTCGCCTTATCCAAAGCATCGGTAAGAGCGCCGTCGAGGGCGCGTAAATAGCATTCGATGGAATAGTGTCCGTCCACAAAGGCTTTCGTCGAGTAGAGCGGCCGCCAAAAATCCATGACCTGCTTTGTGTAATGGCCGCAAATCTCGGAATCGATCTGTAAGAGATTGGGGGTGTCCGAAATGACCATGGCGACGGCGCCGGCTCCCTGGGTTGGCTCGCCGGGATCGCCGATGGGGTAGCGCGCGATGTCGGAGGCGATCACAAGCGCCTTCGAGCCGTCCGCGCGTCCGCAGGAGATCCAGTCAAAAGCAGAAAAAACGGCCGCCATCGCGCCGAAACACGCGTGTTTGGTTTCGTAAGTTTGGCAATTGGAACGCAGTCCCAGGGCTTCATGCACGTAAACGGCAACGGGTTTGCTATGGTCCACGCTCGATTCGGTTCCGACGACCAGCGTACCGATATCCCGATAGTCGATGTTAAAATTGTCAAGGGCCTTAAGACCTGCGTTGACGGCTAACGTCACCGTATCTTCCATGGGCGTCGCGACGGCCATTTTCAACTGGCCCAAACCCTTCGTGAATTTATCCGGATCGATGTCTCTGGCCTCGGCTAAGTCCGTGAGTTCGATGTAATGTTGAGGGCTGTGGAATGCGATTGCTTCAATGCCGATTCTCATGGGTGCCCCATCCTTTCTGGATAATAAGGAATTCAGATAAAAAGACGCTTGCGTTTTAAGTCACTCTTTCGACAATCATGGCCATTCCCTGTCCGCCTCCGACGCAGAGCGCCGCAAGGCCCAGCGAAACGTTCCTTCGGACCATCTCATGCAAAAGGGTGACGAGAATCCTCGTCCCGCTGGCGCCGACGGGATGGCCCAGAGCGATGGCGCCCCCCAATACGTTGACTTTGTCCAAGTTCCATCCCATCACGCGGTTCACCTGGATGGACGTGGCGGCGAACGATTCGTTGACCTCTATCATGTCAAGGTCTCTGACGGTGCATTTTACTTTTTTCAGCACGCCCTGTGAGGCGTCTATCGGGCCCAGGCCCATATACGCCGGGTCGAGTCCGACCGAATGGGATGCGATGATTTTGAAGGCCCATTCGGGGTCTAATTCATTGAACTTCTCTTCTGAGACGACGATCACCGCACCGGCGCCATCGTTGATCCCGGAGGCGTTTCCCGCCGTGACCGTTCCGTCTTTCTTGAACGCGGGTTTGAGTTTCGAGAGGGATTCCCGGGTTGTGTTCGCACGGGGGTGTTCGTCCGTATCGAAAACAAGATCTTCCGCCTTTTTCTGTTTAACGGTCACAGGAACGATCTCGTCTTTGAACTTGCCTTCCGCTATGGCTTTCTCTGTTTTTTGTTGTGAACGTGCCGCAAACGCATCCTGCTCCTCTCGGGAAATGGCGTATTTCGTCGCGACGTTTTCCGCGGTCTCGCCCATATGGCAATCGTAAAAACAATCCCACAACGCATCGCAGACCATGGAATCCACCATTTCACCGTTTCCCATACGCTTGCCCCACCTGGAATCCTTCAATAGATAAGGGGCGCACGTCATATGCTCCATTCCGCCGGCAATAATCACATGGGCTTCGCCACACGCCACTTTCTGCGCTGCCAGCGCGACAGACTTCAATCCGGAGGCGCACACTTTGTTGACGGTAAAGGCGGGGACAAAGTAGGGCAATCCGGCCTTGACCGCAGCTTGCCGTGCAGGATTTTGCCCAAGTCCGGCCTGCAGGACATTGCCCATAATGACCTCATCCACTTCTCCGGCATCGATAGAAGAACTCGCTATCAACTCTCTAATCACAAGAGCCCCTAATTCGATCAATGAAACCGTTGTAAGAGAACCATTGAATCGACCGATGGCCGACCGCTTGCCACTCACGATATAGGCATTCATGGTTATTGATCATCTCCTTCGCTTCGTTTCTGATAAATACTTGCGCATGAACTGCACACAATGGCATGTTCATCGATCAGCCTGTTAAATAATGTGGCTCGATAGCCCGCAGACTCGTATGAGCCGTCCACGGAAATAGCGATCTCGAACTCATGCAATCTTTCAAAGCCGTCACTGTTAAACGGTAAGGTCATGAGAATAATTTTTGACAGATCGGAATGTGAATCCGCCGCGCGCCAGATTTCAGTACGGATCGACCCATCCCGCTCCTTGGTCTTTAGCGACACCCAAACGAAATCCATTCTTCGGGCCGCCTCACAGATTGCATTCCACCATTGCTTAAATGTGCGGGCGTTGCGGAAGTATAATTCCGCCTGTTCGAAGTTCCTCTTTTCCTGCTTGCGCTGTTTTGCAATTTCACACTGTTTTTGCAGGCCGGAAACGATCTCTCGAAGTTTAACCGATCCGACCATCTGAAATGTAAGCAAGAGTAATAACAGGACGCAGAAAAAGACGATCAAGGAACCCGTCTCTCGCGTGATCATCATGAACATGCCGAGTCCGGTCGCCAGGATCGTCATGATGTAGATAATTAAGACGACGTGCTTTTGCCTGAGACCCATATCGATCAGTTTATGATGAAAGTGACTCCGGTCCGGCGAGAAAATAGAACGGCGTTCCAAAAACCGTCTCAACATGGAAAAAAGCGTATCGAAAATAGGAATCCCTAACGCCAGAACAGGCAGCGCCAGCCCCACAAGGGTCGAGGATTTCGTCGAACAAAGCACGCTGGAAGACGCGATGGTATAACCTAAAAACAGGCTTCCACAATCTCCCAGAAAGATTTTCGCCGGATTGAAATTGAAGATCAAAAAGCTGGTTAAACTGCCGAGAAGAGCCAGCATAAATATAGACATGATGACGTTTCCGCACTGAAGAGCAAAAACAACGATTACCCCACAGGCGATGGCGGAAATCCCGGCTGCGAGGCCGTCCAGACCGTCGATAAGATTGACGGCGTTCGTGATGCCGATAATCCAAAGCAACGTAAACGGATAACCGAGTAAACCTAAATGTAATGTCCATTGTTCGGTGATGGCGATGGATGATATGTGTACGCCGGTCAAACACAATGCGCTGGCCGCAAGCAATTCAGCCAGAAATTTGAACCGGGCCGGCAGTCCCTTGAGATCGTCTATAAGGCCGACTAAAAAGATGAACGTCGCCGATCCAAATAATCCGATCAACGGCATCCGTGCATCTCGAAAGGCTTCGCCAATCATATTGTTTAAGAACAAAACAGCGATCATCAGTGGCATCGTCGAGAAGAAAAGAGCCACTCCCCCAATACGCGGGATGGGCTTGGCATGAACGGTACGAACGCCGGGATAATCTATCGCGTTCACTTTACGAGCCATCTTGATGACAATCGGTGTCGCCACCAGAGTCAGGAGAGTGGAACCAAGATAGACAGACATGTACGTTTTCATACGAGCTTATCCTTTTAATCCGGCTCCTATCCCGTGGGTTCCAACATATCCGCGTCGATTTCCACCACGGCGCCTTGCCCGAGAATCGTGACCTCAATGACCATTCGGGCCTTGGTGCAATCCCTTTCGATGATGACACCCTCTGTGTTCATCATGGGCCCGGAGATAATCTTGCAACGGCTCCCGATCGGTAGGCGGGGATACGTATCGATGACGGCTTTGCTTGATAGGGCTTTTTCGATTTTCACGAGTTCTTCTATGAGGTGCCCTTGATCCGCCACCTCCACGGTATAACACAAACGATTCGTGGTCATCGCTGTATAACGATCGTGATCCACGCCACAAAAAAACACATACGAAGCGAATAGCGGTAACATAACGCGTCGCTTGCGTCCTCCAGAAAAGATTTTCTTCTCGCGCATCGGGAGAAAGTAACCGATTCCGCGACGGACCATATCCCAGGCGAACGCCTTCTCGAATCGCGGTTTCGTGTAAGCGAGCCACCAGGTCCCTTTGAGATCCGTGAGCGATTCGATGTCCGGGGGTAACATCGTTGGATTATCCGATAATTTGAGCATGGGCTTCGTTCGCGCGCACTTCGTTCTCCTTAGTGCACGACCTAAAAATGACTTTTGAAAAACCGCAGTTCTCTATGTTGGGCACGTTTACGGTGCCGGATTCTGTTCACCCTTTGCGACCGGCAAGATTGAGAGGTCTGCAATGAACCTTTCCGCTTCTTTAAATTGCGGGCTCAGGCGCAGACATATTCTCGCTTCATGGATCGCATCGGATATCTTGCCTGTCTTTGCAAGAAGTCGAGCTAACGCGAATCGCCAGCGGATCTGGCTATAATCCATATCCAGCGCTCGACGGTAATGCTCTATGGCCGCTTCGTCATCTTCTTCCCGACAGAGGCTCGCCAAAGAGGCGAACGCCGAAGCGGGGGCGTCGATCTCTGTACACTTTTTCTGAAGAAGCTCAAATACCCGTTCTTTTGTTTGCTTTACAATATCTTTGTGTTCGTTCACATCGACGAGAACATTGGCCAACCGACTTAATCTATAGATATCGTCTCCGGCCAGGGCGACGGCCAAATCGGGATGGCCCGTATAGTTGACATACATGTCAACGGCAGGCTCGAAAAACCGGCCGTCGAGTTGTACCGCCTGGCTGAATTTCTCGAAAGAGGCCTCGATACGTTGTTCTTCGAGATCGAGACGCCCCGCGACGAAACAGGCGGTGGGATCGCAGGGGGCCAGTCGATAGCCTTTTCGAATACGGTCGGCGCCGTTGGGATCGTTGAGTGTGAAGAATTCGATCTGCCCCACGACACAACAGGTGGCCCCGTACGTCGGACAGAGCAGACGCGTGTGATGAAGCTCATCAACGATACGGCGTATAAATACCATCGCCTCTTCCGGGAACGCGGCAGACCCGTCATTCCGGTCCGGGATGCGACGGAGAGATTCCCAGCGATAGACATTTAACCAATGGTTGTACTTAACGTTTTCCGGTTGATATTCCGCCGCGTCGGCGGCATTGGAAATCAAGGCGATATATTCGTTATCGCCCGCTTGCCACCCTTTTTCTGCGAGCTTATGTTCGATAGAAAGCGTTTCTTTCCAGCGATTCTCCGCCAGGCGGGCATTGTTGGCGTTGAAGAACATCCAGGTCCAAAAGCCGGAGATACAAACCAACATAAGGATTCGCAAGGATTTTGATCCGTGAGAGACTCTTGCGATGTTTACCGCCGGATCAATGTTTAAATGGAAACGAGACAGGCTCAGCAGAAGCGCGCAAAATGTTGCAGAGAGCATGGCGTTGGCTGGGACGTGCTGACCGAAATCACTGAGACTATGCAGCATGATCGCGAGGAGTCCGAAGCCAAGGCCAAAGACAGCCGGGCGAATCGAATAAGGTGTGTTTTTCAGGCTGCGAACATAATTTACCCAGACGAACATTCCAAATCCGACAAGTAAGAATAAACCGATAAGACCGGTTTCTTCCGCAACCTGTGCGTATTCATTTTCTGCATACGCGGCGAGCAAGGGCGACATCGAGCGGTCGAACATGGGATAAACCACTTCATGCGTACCCAGACCCGTTCCCAGAACAGGGAATTGGGTCCAGGCGAGGAAAATATCTTTCACGATCTGCCAGCGTCCCCCTTCGACGTGTTGCAAATCCCTGAGACTCGCCAAACGATCGTAAACGGCATCAAAACCGACGTATAGAATGCAGATAAATGCCCCGAAGGCGATTAAGCCCATGATCCAGCCTCGGCCTTTGATGGACCGCATCGTACTCAGGACCAATGTCGTGATGCCCGCGGCAACAAACATGCTGACCATGCCGCCCCGGCTCAACGATAAAAAGACCGTCGTCACACAAAGCATAATCATACCCACAAGCAGCCATAGGGGCTTCGTTCGTGGAGTGAGGAGATGTTGAAAGACCACCGGCGCTGCAATCCGTTGGCCTCCAAACGTCTCCTGGATTTTCAGGAAAAGCAGGCCGAGGGCCGCTCCGAGAGACAAGTTCATAAACTGGGCGTAGTGGCTGTGATTGACAAAAGGGCCGGAGTAGGCGTTTCCTCGCCCCGGTGAGACCAGCCAGTAAATTTTACCATTACCCAAAATATCCTGCCCTAACGCCAGCACGGCGACCAAGGCGCCAATGACAGTAATGGCCACAAGGAGCCGTTTGACTTGCTCGGTGCGACGGTAGATATTGACGATCACAAAGAAAACGGCCGTAACGGCGAGCACCAAACGGAGATCGTGCTTCGTTGCATACGGATAGAAACTCAGCGTCATCGAGCGAAGCAGATCTTCCGAATTCACGACATCTCCCAATAGCTCCTTTTTCATAAGGACCGTGCTCGGTGACAACGCGCCGATGATGCGGGTGGGCCATGGGATGAGTTGAAAAATGACAACGGCGATAAACAATGCGAGCGGCACGTACGCCCAGGTCCAAATGATACGCGTATGCTTTTCATAGATGAGCTTCAAAAGAAAGCAGAGACTGATCGCGCCGGCGAGAGTAATAACGATCTGCTCGCTCCACGCTTCCACGGCGCCGAATACGAACGGCATAAAGGCTAAAAGCGTTATCAAAAGCCATTCAATCGCTTTATCAAACGGACTCGCATAAACATCCGACATGTTGTCTTCGATACGAGCGATCATTTGAAATCCTTATTCTAACGAGCCGACAAAACGAGCCGCCCTGTCTAAAACGGTCACCGCCGGTTGCTTTCTTTCTTTAATGACTTTCTTGCGTGGACGCTCTCGATCCGAATCCTCAGTATTCCGATAATGCCCGTAGGTGCCGTAATAGCCATAGTGGCCTTCTTTGGGAACATCGTTGATCACGATTCCGAGAACGTTGGCCCCGATGCCGAGCAGTCCGTCTCGGGCATGGAGGCTGGTCTTTCGAGTGGACTTGTTCATTCTCACGACCAGAAGGGTGATATTGCAGATGGCGGCGAGAATCAACGCATCCGCAATCGGCATCACCGGGGGCGAATCGATGATGATCCGATCATAGCGATCCGAGAGTATCTCTAAAAGTTGAGCAAATACGTCGCTATTGAGCAGTTCCGATGGATTCGGTACGTCCGGCCCGCACGGCAGCACTTTCAGGGTTTCGATGTGAGTGGATTGAATCGCATCGGCCGAGGGTGTAATCCCGGCAAGGATCGTGCTCAATCCGACGTCCTGGTGATTGACTTCGAAAATCTTGTGTTGCATCGACTTGCGAAAATCCGCATCGAGGATGAGCGTTTTTTGTCCGGCCTGGGCCATGGCGATCGCCAGGTTGCTGGCCAACGTACTTTTGCCGTCGGCCTGTGTGGGAGAGGTTACCAATATGGTCTTGGCCCTGGTTTTGGGAGCGCCGAAAAAGACCGCCGTGCGTATCGTTCGACACGCTTCCGACCAGGAGGACATCGGATCCAGGTGAACCTTTTGACCCAGCGAAGCGGAATTGTGTTTTTGCGATAAGGAGGGCATCGTGCCCAAAACGGGCAAGTCGAGAACGGCCGTAATATCGTCAACTGAATGGAGTCGCTGGTCCAGCTCTTCCCTCAGCAATGCCAGGCCGATTGAAAGGATAAAACCAAGGATCGTTGTTGCGGTTAAATATTTGGCTTTTTGGGGGCCCGAAGGCTTTTCAGAAGGACGCGCCGGCTCGAGAATGCTGATATTGAGACAACCGGCATCCTCGGTAATATTAATTTCCTCTATTCGGTTATCGAGAATATCACAGTGCTTTTTCGTCTGGTCCCAGCGAGATTGTAATATGGCATATTCAGAGAGTTGTTTTTGAAGTTGAATGGCCTGTTCACGCTGATCTTCAAAAAGACGGGCGATTTGTTGTTCTTTTTCTTTGGCTTGCTCGTGTTCTTTTTCAACGATCGCCAGTCGAATCCGCAGGAATCCTTTGTCCCAGTCCGCAAGCTCCTTTTTCACCCGGTCAACCTTTTGCTGTAACGCTTGAACCCAGGGATGGTCCGGCTTCGCACGCGACGTGAGATCGGTCAGTTCGTCCTCAAGCTGTTTGAGCTTAATTTTAAGCTCAATTCTTTCATTCGCCGTCGAAAAATACGTTCCCTCTGCGATCTCCATCTCGATGTAATGTTCGATCCCCTCCGGCTCTTCCAAAAGTGACTTCAGGGTTTCATAGGCGGATTCCGCCTCAATCGTCTCGAACTGAGCGTGAGTCATTTCGGCGGCCAAACGATCGAGGGTGTCGAGAATAATATTGCTGTTCCGATGTTCGAAAGCCAGGGCGACATTCTGGCTCTTAAAATCCTTCATTAATTTAAGCGTCTCCGCAAGCTCTTGTTCCCTCTCCCGCTTTTCTTTCTGGAATATTTTGAGGACTTCCGCCGCGGTTTTTCTTTTATGGTTTTCATGATATGTTAGGTAGGCGTCAACGACGTCATTCACCAGTTGCGCCGCTTCGACCGGATTCGGAGCGTCACAGGAGATCGTAATAATGTCGTCTTTTTTCCCAACGGTCACATCGAGCGCTTTCTCCCTGAGGTAGATCACGGGGTTATTGATCTTCTCGAAAATCATCAATCGTTTCGTATCGATGCCTTCGATCGCCGCCGAGAGGATAGGGGTCGATTTGAGTAATTCCGCCTGAGTATAAAGGTAATTCTTCGACTGCGTCATGACTCCTTCCGCTTCGGAAAGAATTTTGGGGCCGCTTTGTTCGACATAGACTCTGGATAGGCTGGTGTAGGTGGGGGCGGCTTTGGTGATATAAACAAAGCCGATCGACAGAGAGACGACCATCGTCACGGATATGATCCATCGGTTGCGCCATAGGATTGAAAGGAGATTCATCGGCGCGAGGCCAACGGCCTGGGGCAATCGTTTTTGACCGTTGTCGTGTATCTTTGTTCGAGTGCTAACGGCTTGTTTAATCATACGCGGATCTTTATCTCCGATTCGATCTATACTGTTTTGCATTTTAAAAATCTAATGATCCCAGGCATCGTTCATGTGCCAGTAGGTCCCTATATTGATTCTGAATACGGTATCCAGGAATAATTTCGTGCGCGTCCTGGGTGTGTGCTCGACCGCAATAATGTCACCCGCTTTGACTCGAGTGTTCAACGCTTCCGTAAGCTGCGAGCCATTTTTAATATGGACCACTTCAAAAACCGCGCTGACGATGGTATTGTCCGGCTTAAGCCGATAGATTGTGGCGTAACGTGGTTCGGTCGAGCGGTCCAAGCCGCCGGCAAAGGCTAACGCCTGTAAAAGGTTATATTGAGCATCGGGAGGGTAGGGGAAATTCCCGGGCTTATTGACGAGTCCGACCACGGAGAACAACGGAGGTTGCAGCCGCTCGACAATCACGCGATCACCATCCTGCAATACAACATCTGTAAAGGGGATATTCAATCCTTTGATCGGCAGTACAACGGCGTCCTGTTCGTCGGAGGGGTATGATCCTGTGATTCGCCCGCTTCTTGGATTTCTATCCCGGTTGAGTATTTCAACGGCTTTCTTGTCGAAATCTTCGTCCACCTGCGTGTCTATGCTGAAATCACTCGTAAAAGTCGCCTTATTTCGATTGTGAGCGGTTCTGATCATTGGTCTTTGATTTATTTCCCGGTCTATCGTGTAACTATGTGCATATTGTTTATCATCGAGTTGATGACTCACGTCGGCTGCGTATCTGTATGTTCTCTTTTGTGCATTCAGAAAGGCTTTGGGGGTTTGGTTAGGAACAGCGGGATTGTGATGGACTATTTGGATGACGGCCGCTCCTTCGTCAATGATACCTCCCGCTTCCATAAGAAGAGCCACCAGGGACATTTGGTCGCTTCGTAGCGAGTAGATGCCGGGATTTTTAACCGCTCCGGAAATAGAGACTCTGGCCGTTCGATACTCGATGACACGGGTAAATACGGAAGGCCGGCTGACGACATATTTTGGATAATAGCTATCAATAACAATGGATTCAATCTCGGACAGAGTTTTTCCTTCGATGTTGATATCGCCGACCGTTGGTAAAACGATCCTCCCGCCTTCATTAATCCGGCACAGGTACGGCTTTGCCGTCTCAATGCCCTGAGCTTCATCCGCTGTAACAAACCGAATGATCGCCGGCATGGTAAGCTCCAGGACATCGCCCGGCACAACATGATAAGGTCCGGTGGCTAATTCCGCCTCGGCTAGGCTTTCGGTTTCTAATGAAGGATGGATAGGGCCGGCATGATTGAATTCCGCCAATTCGTTTGAAGAAGGTAAATGGACCTCATCACCACAGCCCATCAAAAAGAAGAACAGACACAAAATCGAAATATGACAGAGGGTCATTCGAGAATCTGAAATACAGATAACAGATCGACCGGACTTTATCAGCTTCATCTTGCAATGTCCTCTAAACGACTCGCTCGACCAGGCACGGTTCCAATCTTGTTTAAACGTCAATGCCAATCACACGTGTCGTTTTATCTTTGGTTTTAAAAAACAACCCCTGCTTTCTTGGCGCGCATACCCCCCACGTTTCATCCACATGATTGCTTATTTCTCTCTATCAAATGGAACCTAATGTTATACAGAATAATACGTTACACTGTCGTCGGTTCCACATCCGTTGTTACCAACGGTTTTGGTCTAAGGCGTCCATTCCGGCCGGATCGAACTACGACAGACGGGCCTGCGGGGTATCCAAATATACCCTGTCGTGCTCTTTCTGTTGTAATCATCTAAGAATAATTCGCCGGCGATATCTCCTCGTGGATTTGCATGAGCCACATACGAAACGCTTCTGAGCTCAAAGGGATCGAGAAAGCTCGGACCATTCTTCGGTTGATCAACCGAGTCCGCGTATGTCGCCGCGCTCAATCCTATGATAACGAACAGGATGAGGACTCCCAATAGAATCTCACATTTTGCGTCAAACCGTTTCCGTCTCTTTTCCATAACAACTCCTTTACAATTAGTCGTACTACGAATGCATACAACGATTTCAATCATCTCGACGAGGCAACATTGAACTCGTTCTCCGACAGAGATCCCAGTTCACAGAGAACCTGAAGCATTTCCCCCGCGTAAACACAACAAGCGTTACCCTCTTGAGAAAGGTGTTCACGAACCCAGCCTTGAGGGCATATGCCATCCAGCAATGCCGTACGGGCTGCACTAAGGGCCGATTCCACATCCGCTCTCGGACCAAAAGCCGTTTGATACGCGGCGATAAGACCCAGTGTGGCATAGATCGTATCTTCGGTATAGCCGCTGACGGCGACTCCTAATCCACCGTCGCTATGGTCGAGGCGCCAATAGAAACTGCCCGCCATGGCTTGGTCGGCCGGCACCTGATGACTCAAGAGAAGATCGGGCAAATCTTCCAGTTTTTTCGTGTTCCAGTAAGAGGTCTTGTCTGCGAATGGATCAATGAGAGTTTCGTCCAGCGGGCCCGTTTGGGCCAACGCCCACGTTGCGGAACCTAATGCCAAAACGGGAAAAGAACAATTGCCGTTGATTTGAGAGAGTGTGTCGATCAAACCTTGTCGCCAGATTTCAATATCCTCGGCCCCCACAGTGAATGCCGCGACAGTGTGTTCTGCCAGGCAAAGCACGACCGCGGAGGGTTCCAATCCGTCATAAAAATCAATATAGGCTTGTGTACCGATGGAACTGTTCTTGATGTCGGCGTAAAACCGGCTCACCTCCGTTCTCCAGGGATTGTCGAGCGGGTCGTCCATGGAATCGCTTAAGCGTGTTAAGGCCAGGGCTTCATCGGAATACAAATGGCCGTCAGACGTTGAAAGGATATACTGTCCCGCTAATTCCGCACAAGACCAATAAGAGGTTTCGCCGATCTGGTGGTAGGCATCGACCATCCCGACCGTAATGGAGCCGGTGAATTCAATATTATCAAGCCAGGCTCCTGTGTTTTCCCCATTCTTCATTTGTGCCGTTTCGAGTCGATCGGCAATATTGATTATCGCCTGATCCATCTCAATCGGTGAAGCCGATAAGGACGTTTGGGATGACACAACGACTGAAAAGGACATAACGACACACACAATGCACCATTTCTTTTTTGTATTCATTTGCGTCTCTCCTTAGTTTTAAAATCTCTTACGTTTTCAAACGAACAATCAATTTCTATGGCAATGTATAGACTTTTGACGTCTATGAAAATGGTAGTCACTACGCGTTTTCCTTGACATCTTTTTAGGCGAATAGGAGGGTATTAGGCTAGTGAAAAATCGAGGATTTCCGTGTTATCGGAAGGGGGAAAAGACTGGGGGGGGATGTAGATGGAAGGTGTTGTAATATCCGTGTATGCAGGAGTTTATGGTAATGGGCGATAGTGGACTTGAACCACTGACCTCCTGCGTGTCGAGCAGGCGCTCTAGCCGACTGAGCTAATCGCCCCAATGCAAATGTCGATTTTCAATTTTCAATTTACGATGGGTATTATGACGGGGAAAAGTGAAAAAGCAAGGAATTTATTGCAGATTTTCGATTTCCAATTGTCAATTTCCAAATTGAAAATCACAGATTGGAAATCGAAAATTCATAATGGTCAGTTTAAATTTCGTCTCACGACCGCCGCGGCCGCAATCGTTCGCTCCCTGTTGTCACATGCAACGGTCAGCGAAATCTGTACGCTCTTGACTTTTAACAGCGAATCTTCAAGCACCGTATTTTTCGTGCACGTCATCCCCGTTACGTTCTCACAAAGGACGTATGAATTGCTGTTGGTGTCCAAATAAAGCTTATTATCCGCGCTATTGTATCGATACGTGATGTTCTCGCTGGCGGGTGTGATCAGCGTACATTCGTTGCTCGGAGCGTTCGGATCGACGGCGTCGGCTGTGCGAAGCTGGGTGGTCATTCTGAACAGGGCCTGGCGGGCGTTATTGATCGTTTTGAAGATTTTCTCGTTTTCTTGGTAGTTTACCGCCGAGGCATTAAAAGCGGTACCGACCGCCGCCAGAAGCATCGCCGATATGGCCAGGGCGAGTAAGAGTTCAACCAGGGTGAAGCCGAAACGGCTGTTGATTTTCGATTTTCGATTTTCAATTTTCGATTTGGTTATCATCCCTAAGCACCTCTCCTTCTTTTTTGATTTTCGATTGTCGATTTCTAAATCGCAAATCGAAAATCAATTTTAGTATCGCGCCCGGAGCCAGCTTGTCGAGGTGACCATTTGGCCGTTTTGACTGACACTGACCGTCACTCGAACAAAAGAACTTCTAAGAGGATCAACAACCTGCTCAAAATTTGTGGCGCTGACGTTTTCAACTGTCACCTGCTGAGAAAAAGTGGCATAGTCATTGAGCACATTTCTATTGGCATTGATAGGCGGCGAGAAGATCGTCCCATTGCCCGCCGTCCCATCGAAATCGTTCAAGTCGTCGTAGGTCGCCTGTGTTTCACCGGATTCTGGACCGAATACGTCATCTGCACTCTCCGGAGTTCCAGGTTCAACGACCGGCAGTAAAGCGGTAAGCTCTTTGATTTGTTCAATTAAGAATTCGGCGGTAGATAGATCGGTTCCGGCGTCGTTGGCCGTCGTAAAGGCCCGATTGGCCGCCATGAGAGACGCGATCGCAAGCCCGATCAATATCGTGGCGATGAGAACCTCAATAAATGTAAAACCACGGTTGTGTTTGTTCGCTTGCATTGTTGTGTCTCTTAATCGTCCCTCGTCCGTCGTCTATCGTCCTTTCATTGTTACTTGCCCATCACAACACTGGACATCTTGAAGATCGGTAGAATAATGCTCATCGCAATAAAACCGACCAACACGCCCATCAGGACAATCATAATCGGCTCGATCATCGACGTGACGGTCTTGATGACCGTTTTCAACTCTCTGGCATGATAGTTCGATACATCGCGCAGGACGTCGCCCATCGTACCGGAATCTTCGCCGCTGCGGATCATTTCCACGACACTGCTCGGCATGAGAGTGTACTGGCCCAGGCTGGAGGCAATCTTCTTGCCCTGACGGACCTCTTCATGGACGCCGAGCCACATATTTTTAAAAAGGACATTCCCCGCGATCTGAGCGGTAATGGAGATGGTGTTCAATATCGGCACACCCGCGCGAACCAGCACGCTCATCGTGTGCAGGCTTCGTGTGATGTAGAGGTTTTGGCAGAGCGTTTTGATCAGCGGCAAGCGCAATTTCGTCTTGTCCCACCAGCGTCGTCCTTCTTTGGTGTTGATGAAATACCAAAACGCGAAGAACAAGGCTCCAATGGCCGGGAGAATGAAGAACCAGTAGCCTCGGAGAAACGCGCTGGTCGCCATTAACGCCTTCGTCGGGGTCGGGAGCAAATGCTCTTTGCCCTTAAAGATGGCCGTGAACCGCGGTAAAACGAAACAAAGTAAAAAGATGGTCACGGATACGGCCATGACGGCAATGATAATCGGATAGACCATCGCGCCTCTGATCTGAGAGCGTGTCTCGGCTTCGGAATCGAGATATTCGGATAATTTTTCGAGCATCCCGCTGAGCGAACCGCTCATCTCGGCCGCGGCGACCATATTGATATACAGGTCGCTGAATACGTTCGTATGCTCGGCGAGCGCTTGTGAAAAACTCTGCCCGGCCTCTATGCGGTTCTTCAAATCCATGATAATCATCTTGAATTTTCGATTATCATGCCGTTCGGCGATGGATTCCAGCGAGTCCTGAAGGCTGATTCCCGCCCGGACCATCACTGTGAGCTGATTGGTAAAATTGAGGATGTCCTTTCGGCTCGGTCCGAATTCGACCCGGAAATCGCTCATCTTCTTCAACGAATTTCCCTGTCGTTTTCCCGACGAGGAACTCGCCATGGCGTCTCGGCTTGAGCTCTGCTCCCATGGTGCCAGGTCCGGATTCCGGTTTTCCGCGACGGCGGTGGAATCCGTGTTACTATACGAAGATTTTTCAAACATACTGATTCGCCCCGTCCTCTTTCAAAATAAAACGTCCCTTTCTCTCCGTGGCGTGTTGGAACACGCTTTTCCGGACAAAGGCTGGACGCTGACTCACCGGGTCGCGACAGCCTTTTTCCCGGTACGCGACTGGGCCGCGTCTAACTCGTCCACCGGGACCAGAAGCTTTTCCATCTTTGCGGGATTGCTCGAACGCATGATGGCTTCGTCCCGGTCGATATACCCTTTGAAATACATCTCAGAAATACTGTTATCCAGGTTCTGCATCCCCAGCCGGCGCGACGTCTCGATGATGTTCGGGATCTCATAAATCCTGTTTTCACGGATACAGTTTCGCACGGCCGAGGTGCACAGCAAGATTTCCACGCAGGGAACCATGCCCGGCTCATCGACTCGTCGAAACAGTGTCTGGGAGATCACCGCCTGGAGGGTATTGGCCAGCATGGTCCGGATCTGATTTTGCTGAGTGGCGGGGTAGATATCGATAATACGTTCGATCGTCTGAGAGGCGTTGATCGTATGCAAGGTGCTGAAAACGAGGTGGCCGGTCTCGGCGCCGGTAATCGTCGAACCGGTCGTCTCGATGTCTCGCATT
Source organism: Sedimentisphaerales bacterium (assembly GCA_016934255.1). Taxonomy (GTDB): domain Bacteria; phylum Planctomycetota; class Phycisphaerae; order Sedimentisphaerales; family Anaerobacaceae; genus JAFGTG01. The sequence goes on along the minus strand of JAFGTG010000047.1, from coordinate 4,542 downwards.
TCGCCGACCATAATGATGTCGGGATCCTGGCGAAGCACATGTTTAAGACCTGAAGCGAAATTGGCGCAGTCCGAACCCATCTCGCGCTGCTCGATCATGCTGTTATTGTTTTCGATCATGTATTCGATGGGATCTTCCATCGTGATAATACGCTTGCGATACTTGGTGTTAATCAGCTCGATCATCGCGGCCAGCGTCGTACTCTTGCCGGACCCGGTGTGCCCGGTCACTAGCACCAAACCCCTCGGCAGGTCCGCCAGCTCTTTAACAATCGGGGGCAGGTGCAGATCTTCCAGGGCGGGGATGTGATTCGGGATCACCCTGAACGAGATGCCGATCGTGTCCCTCTGATAGTGAGAATTGACACGAAATCGATGGCCGTCTTCGAGGGTTGTCGAAAAATCCAGGTCTTTTCTGGCTTCGAATTCTTTGAAACGATCCGGCCCAATCATCGTAAGAACCATTTCCCTGGCTTCTTCATTACTCACCGCGGGAAAATCCAGATCGATCAGCTCGGTGTTCCTCCGCAGGATCGGCGGCATCCCGACGTTGATATGTAAGTCGCTCGCACCGTACTCGATCACATTGGCCAGAATTTCTTTTACGCTTAACATGTTTCGCTACTTTCAATTATCTGTTGATGGGAGGTTTATGAACATCACGATTCAGCTCATTTCGGTAACTTCAGAACGATCTCGATCACTTCGTTTTCAGCGCCGGCAGGTCTGTTGTCGATTTCGGGTTCCCATTGGAGCTTTGCGAAATCTTCCCCGATCTCAACCACGTTGAAACCTTGTATGGAATCCCCTTTGCTCAGAATCACATCCCCGATCATGCAACATTTCCCCTTGTCGGATTGCACGATACTCAACAACTCAAAACCTTGAGCTTTCTGCTCGATTTCCTGCCGCCAGACCAGGGCGTAATTGATCTCCGGCTTTTTTTCTACGACGGGCTCTTTTTTCGGTTTTGTTATTTGAATTTCGAGTGCAAACGGATTTTTCGACAGCTCTTCGACCTTGACTTGCAGCACGTTCGAGAATTCATAGAATTTCTTGACGATTTCGTCCATCCGTTTGAATAATTCGGTCTTGAAGCCGGTCAGCCGGGACAGCGCCGCCTCGACCTGGACCTCTTCGGTGTCCACGGTCAGCGCCACCGCCGCAGTGGGCGTGCTCTTTTTAATCATAAACCAGAGACACGACAGCCCGGCGATAAACAGTACGGCCAGTAAGATCGTACTTCTTCGCGTGCGGGCCTTCGAGGCCACCGTAAGGTATTGCTCTTCCTGAGACGGCTCCACGCCGCCGGCCGATGTCTTTCCGGCTGCGGTGTCATCTTTTCGGGACGACGCATCCGCGCCGTCCGGGTCGCGTAAAAATGATAACATAGCTAAGCTCCGTTCACGTTCATTTCGTGGGTTCTGATTTAGGGGGTATATCGTCTTTTTAGCCGTTCATATTCTGAAAGAATATGCTCACAATGAAATCCGCCGTGACGACGCCGTTGTCCTCCTTGTGTCTGTCCAGCTCCAGCTCGCGAATTTTCATAATTCGCGGTAATTGTTCGAGTTGCAAAAGAAAAGAATAGAACGAGCCGAAATCGCCCTCTAATTCCATCTTCAGGGGCTGTTCGATATAGCCGCTGTTGTTTTTCTTGCCGAGCGTGCGAATGGTCTTCGGTTTGAGTCCCTGTTTTTGGGCGATGACGGTGACCTGCTCGAGCACCTCGTGGATTTGGCTCTTCGGCGGCAATTTGCTTTCGAAAAATTCCATCGCCTCCCTCAACTGCTCGAGCTGCCTCGATAAATCCTCGGCCGCGTTGGACGCCTCCTGAAACTTGGCTAATTGAGTCAATTTCTCATCGACGCGAGTCTTCGACTCGGCCAGACGCGCGTTCGCCGGTTTGATCATGTACTGATAGCCGACGACGGCGACTCCGACTAACAAAAGGAAAAACACCACTTTCCTGAAATTACCCGTCATGATTCCATCCTCGCTCTATGTTAAAGGGTCTTGTCGCCGGAAGCGTCTGTCGATCGTTCCGGGCGGCACAGATTCTATAAACTCCAGAATTTCCACACACTGCTTTTGGCCTTGTGTTTGATTTCTTCAACGTCATTTTTTGTCAGGTGAACGTCCTTTTTCAGCATCGCCGTTAGCTTGAATTGTCTGAATACATTGTCTTCCACTTTGCACTCTTTGGATTCCACCAAGGCCACGGAATCGACCAACGTCGATTTTCCCAGTCTCTCGATATACGCCGCGACTTGAAGGTCGCTCGGAGCGATACCCCCAATTTGAATGTGCGTTTCCAACAGCTTCTCCGGATTGACAGACTCGTCGTCTCCCGAACCGGAATTCTGTGTGGACGTTTTTTGGGTCGCCTGGTACTTAGTGAGACTCGTTAGCGCGGAAGCCAGATCCGGTTGCTTCTGGATCAGGTCCAGCTTTGCAAGCGATACCCCTTTGGGCAAGTTATTCGTTAATGACGCCAGCACGATGCTTCGGGGGACCGGCTCGATCAATTCCGCCGTCGTCAGCGCCGTCTTCATCATTTCATGCCGTTTGGTCTGAAGCTCCTCGAACTGCTTGATGGCCTCCTGCATCTTGGTGAGCCTCTCATTAACGGCCTGCTCACTCGCCATACAGGCGCGCTGTCGAATCATGATCGCCACATACGAGCCCCCCAGCGCCGTCATCATGACCGCGAACAGGATGATATACATGAAATTCGTGCGACGGCATTCGTTGCCCTGGGCGTAATCATCAGGCACGAAGTTAACATTCACCATTCTAAAACCACCTCCCTCTTCTTATGAAAAAAAGGCTCCTGACCCCTTTTTCTTTTTCAGGATAAACTCAATCCGAACGCCACGGTCCAGTTGACGTCGGAATTTCTTCTGTCGATGGGCTTGCCGGCTTCCTCTCGATTGCCGTTATTACGACCCAGCCGACAGGACCGTGCAACCTCCACTGCCGTCAGGCAATCGCCCATTTGAGCGGGCATTTCCAATTGTTTGGCAATAGTGGCGCAGACCTCCTTAGCCACGTTCCGGCCGGATAGAAAGATCAAACGCTCGATCCTCGCGTTCCGGTACATCAAGCCGAACTGCCGCTTGCAGGCCGTTAATTCCATCACCAGCCTCGTAACCGCCTGCTCATCATCGAAACGCTTGACGCCGATACCCAAAGAACGGGCCAACAGCAGGTTCTTATGCCGGCAGACGACGACGTTCGTGCAATCGGACTCGATACAGATGAGCATCACGACCGCATCGAGGTCGGATTGACGCCGGCCGAAAAATCGGACGTAGCAATTCGCCAGCGCGGTCGGCCAGACGGCAATCGTCTTGATCGACAGCCCGGCCTCCTCGTAAATCGCCAGGTGCCGGTTCACCATCTTCCGCTCGATCGCCATGACAAGCACATTATCCTCTTCCGTTGGAATACACTGCATCATTGTATTGTCCCGAAGCGACTCGAACGGAAGTTTCTGTTTGATCTTCGAGAAAATCGCATCTTCGAGCTTGCGGTTCTCGACTTTGGGCTTTTTCATGTGATCGATAAAAACATCATGGGTTGGCAACGAGGCGATAATCTCCCTACCCCGAAAATCCCCATACGCGGTCATCAGATGCATCGCGTCGATCGCCCATTGTTGCCAGGCGCTGCTATTGGGCCGGATATCCTCCGGCCGGTCCTTGCTATTGCCCGCGATCAGGCTCAACCCGTGCCCGTTACTGCCGAGTTGAGCGAGTTTGACATCGTCGTAGCCGATATCGATGCCGATGGAATATGTGTGTTTTTTCAATAGCCCAAACATCGTTTCTAATCACCATCCGTATTGTAAGAGATTTAATACGCCTTTCTTACTTCCTCATTCCCCAATTCGATGCTTTACTGACACACCCCCATTTGGATTGCTCACCCTCGTGATTACACCTAAAATATATGAAACAGACCCCCCCGGAGCCAAACGCCAAAAAAATAATCCTTTCTACTGCATGCGTCGGACTGAAAGGAGGTGCGGGAGATTGAGTGAATCGTCAATTGATGCCATAGGTATAGACGATGAAAAGGGTAGGGGGCGATAATTCGCACGATTCCAAGGCTATTTTACGCAATTGCGTTATTATCAATCCACCTCGAACAGCACTTCATTGCGTCGAAGGAAGGGCAGTTGGAACGGTGGATCATACCGCGCGAAGATGGCCGGTCCGATAATCGTCAGCCCTTTTTCTCGAATGAATTCTTCGAGGAGCGCTTTCCTGGCGTCATATTTTTTCCGGCTCCACGATCCGGAATACCGAATCGCGGCCATCTTCCGCCCGGGAATCTCTATGAGCTTCACCTCCGGATCGAGCGGCTCCGGCAGCGTCTCCATCGTATATTTCGAGGGCATAAGAAAACTGACGGCGTATTGGCCCTCGGCCGGCTGCTGGTTCACGGGAGCGGTCATGGCAATCTTCTCCGAACCGGCTTTCTGATTGACCGGGGCGGTCATGGCGATGGACGCCTTCGAGCGATTCTCGCCGGTGAT
>JAFGTG010000513.1 GCA_016934255.1 Sedimentisphaerales bacterium | reverse complement strand
TACGCTGTACTGGAAGTTCAGCTATACCATACACTTGGAGATTTACCATTACCGAAAACAACCCACAAATTCTGTTGAGGAATCAAAAATAACAGAGAGGATACCGTTAATGTCTCAATTCATCGGCGCCGATATCGACTCTTGTGTCACGTGGTTCTCTATCAATGTCTTCAATGATATCCGATAGAACAATACCTTTGTCGATGGCGTCGATGGCCCCGTTCGTTAAGTGTAAGTTTCCATGAACAGGATCGACAAAGCTGTCCGTAAAGTCTTTGATGAGATTGTTGATAAATGTGATCTTACTTTTGGATTCATTGCTCATTCGCCGCCCGCTGAGGAGATTATTGGCGATAAACAGGTTATCATTTGTGAATAACGTTCGGATCAACCGTCCCATCCGGCTGTCGGGATCGTGAATGGTATTGTTGAGGACTTTGCAATCTTTCGTATAGACCATGACAATGCCCGCCTCGGGCGCCCGGGTGATGAAATTGTTTCGGGCGATACAACGCACGCAATGATAGGTCGTCTCGCTGTCCCGGTGCGGATTGCCGAGTTGCAAGCCGACGTCGCAGTCAATAATGATATTGCGTTCAATGATGCAGTCTTCCGAGGTGTGCCAGATGAACGCGGCGCCCCGTCCTTCGAACGTTCTGCCCTGAATTCCAACGAATACATTGTCGCTGATGATCCAATCTTTGGCGTACATCACGTCGATGCCGGCGATGTAGTTGCCCTTTGCGATATCGGCCGCGTCATCACTCAGGCGTTTCGGCCGGTCGTTGTAGAAAAGGCAATACTGTATCCGGCATTGTTTCGGACGAACGACATCGCGATTTTCTTTCGGGACTTTCACGCCCTTAATGCCGCGCTGCCAGATGTTATGAATGATGCAATTGTAAATCGTCAGTTTCTGGACGTTCGTCTGTGAGTTAATCTTGAAGCCGTTCCATTTGATATTCTGAATCGTCAGATCGGCGATGGTGACGCCGGAGCAGGATGTGAAGCCCAGCAGCTCTCCATGACGACTGTTCCTACCGTCGAGAATCACGCGTTCGCGATGACCGGATGCACCTCGTAATGTAACATTATCGGTAGCGATCTGAACATAGTGCGGCATCATGTAGTGGCCGTCTTCGACAAGGATGGTTTGTCCGTCTTTGGCTTCATTCAAAGCCGTGATGAGCGTTTGGACGTCCGAGACAACAATCCTCTGCCCTTCGGCAGACGGCAGGGCAGGGGCTTTGGGAAACCAGCTTTGTTCGGGGGGATGGAGTACGGTAGGAGAAGATGCCAAAAAGATAATATACAAAACCCACGATATTGTTCCCATAAGGTCACCAAGCAAAAAACATCGAGAACGCTTCCAATCAATAACCCGAATTGTTTGAACCGTCAAGCAAAAATCCGAGAAGGGATTATTCAAATGGATCTGAGTATCCTTGATTATCAACCTGGACGAGTGTATATTTATCTTTCGTTGAGCGAATCTGATATAAAGATACGGCTGTATGAAAACCAATATTAGAGATGGAGAGAAAATGAAGGCAAGAATGGGTGTAATCGCGTCGTTTATCTTGATGGTGCAAAGTCAGGTTTTTGCAGAAGCAAAAAATACCGAGGTGAATCTCGCCGTGGTTGCGGAAGCCTCCACGTCCTATATTTCCGGCGACACGTCGCTTGCGGCGCTGAATGATGAGGTCGATCCTGAGAGCTCGCGCGATCGACGCCGCGGCTCTTACGGGAACTGGCCCAGGCGGGGGACGCAATGGGTACAATACGAATGGAGCCAACCGATCAGCACGCGAATGATAGATGTGTACTGGTGGGATGATAATCGCGGTGTTCGCTTGCCAAAGGCCTGCCGATTATTGTATTGGGACGGCCAGAATTTTGTTCCGGTAAGCAATGCATCCGGTTTGGACGTTAAAGGCAGTCAATATAACACGACAACTTTTGATGAAATACGCACGTCAAGGCTCAAGCTCGAGATCGATTCGAATGAAACCTTTTCGACCGGTGTTTTAGAGTGGAAAGTCTATGACTCGGGTCAATCGCCAGACTTCCCACCGAAAGTTCAGGCTGGCGTAGATCGTATCGTCATGCTGGGTGGCAAAACCTATCTGAATGGAACGATCAAGACAGTGGCGAAAAAAGATGCTTCACCAAACGTACGCTGGAGTAAGGCTTCTGGTCCCGGAAGGGTTACTTTTAAGAACGCAGGCGATATAGAAACCTCCGCGACGTTTTCGACAGTAGGTGATTATGTCCTCAAGTTAACGGCCGGCCAGGGATTATTGAGTGGTTCCTCGACTTTAAATGTCAAAGTGGAATCGCCGCCGTCGGATGTTCCTTTGGATATGGTCAATACGAAGCGATACACAATCGACAGTCCTTTATGGAACAGCAGGGCGAAGGCGCTGATCGTCAATTGGATTCCTCATTGTATTAAAATGATTTCCGATCCGGAATTGAAGCATGGCGGCATTAATAACTTCATCGACGCCGCCAACAAGCTGGCCGGCAAACCTCACGGAAGTCACAGGGGGTACGTGTTCTCCAACGCCTGGGTGTATAATACGATTGAGGCGATGTGTGTGGCTCTGATGGTCGATCCACGGGGAGATCGGGAAATTGTTCACGCACAGGAACTTATGAATGCAACGCTGAAGGATTGGATTCCCAAGATTCTGGCCGCCCAGGAGCCGGACGGTTATATACAAACATGTTTTACACTCAGCGACCGAGCGCATTGGTCGCCCAGGCATCGCGGCGATCACGAAGGGTATGTGGCCGGCTATTTTTTAGACGCCGCCGTCGCTCACCATATCAGCACTCAGGGCAAAGATCTCCGGTTATACAATGCAGCCAAACGTCTGGCCGATTGCTGGGACGACAATATCGGTCCACCTCCGAAAAGGGAATGGTACGACGGCCATCAGGCGATGGAAATCGGCTTAGTACGTTTCGGTCGGTTTGTGAATGAGGTGGAAGGAAAAGGCAAGGGCGATAAGTATATCGAGCTGGCGAAATTCCTGTTGAATTGTCGTAATAATGGTTCCGAATACGACCAGAGCCATGTCCCGGTCATCCGGCAATACGAGGCCGTCGGCCACGCCGTCCGGGCGGTCTATTCCTATGCGGGGATGGCCGACGTGGCGATGGAGACCGGGGACATCGATTACCAAAGCGCCGTCATGTCGCTCTGGGACAATATTGTGAACCGGAAGTACTATGTCACGGGCGGGGTAGGCAGCGGTGAGACGTCGGAAGGTTTCGGCCCGGACTACTCTCTGCGTCATAACGGCTACTGCGAATCCTGCTCGAGTTGCGGCGAAATCTTCTTCCAGCACAAATTAAATCTGATATACCACGACGCCAAATTTGCGGACTTGTACGAGGAGACGCTTTACAATGCCCTGCTGGGTTCTATTGATTTGGAAGGCAAAAATTTCTATTACGAAAATCCTCTGGACGAACGTCGGTTTCGCAATGACTGGCATGTCTGTCCTTGCTGTGTTGGTAATATTCCCCGTACTCTGCTCATGTTGCCGACCTGGATGTATAGCAAGCGCGATGATAGTGTCTATGTCAATCTTTTCATTGGTAGCACTGTAACGGTTGAGGATGTCGCCGGTACCGATGTCACGATGATTCAGGCAACGGATTATCCCTGGAGCGGGAAGGTTTCTATTACAATCAATCCCGAACGATCAACAAGATTCAGCGTCAATGTTCGTGTTCCAAACCGCAATGTCAGTGAACTCTATACGTCTGTTCCGAACGCAAACGGCATGACTTCGATCTCGGTTAACGGCTCTTCGATCCAGCCAACGATTGAAAAAGGCTATGCCGTCATCACGCGGAACTGGAAGGCCGGCGACAAAATCGATCTGGTGCTTCCCATGAAGATACAAAGGATTAAAGGCGACGATAAAATCGAAGCCACGGCCGAGCGGGTCGCCCTTCGATATGGTCCCCTCGTTTATTGTGCTGAGAGTATCGATCAGAATATAGAAAATGCTCTTCGTGTCGAGGGCGTCTCGCCCTCGAATCGCGGGCAGGATGCCCACGATACGGTTGGCTTAACGGCTGAGTGGCGAGAGGATTTCCTGGACGGTGTGATGATTATTAAAGGCAAATGGGCGGATGGTTCGGAGTTGGTCGCCATTCCTTATTATGCACGGAGCAATCGCTTCATGGAAGCCGGTCCTCCTCCCCGCGGTCGGGGTGCGCTCATCTCGTCAGTGTGGCTGAAAGATCAGTAACTCGAATCAAAGGGATTCGCCATGTGAGATGATTGTCAATTGAAGTCGCGGGATAAGGCCGTCTGTAGAGTCACAAGAGAACTGGATTTTATTTTCACCTGTTGAAAGCACGGGAATCGCACCATTGGGTGTCACTCGGTGAATGATTTCACCTTTCGATCCGTATAAGGTACAGTCGTTTTCTGCGTTGAGTTCCAGGTAGCTGCCTGATTGCATTTCCATTGGAAAAACAATGGTCTCACCGTTTACAGTTATTTGGGGATTCTTCACTGTACAGCTCAACATCGGGATAGCTTTGATTGGGCCGATCTTACACGATGTCTGTTTGTCTTTAGGGAGATTGTTGTACCAGATACTCAGGGACTCGATCGCTCCGAAATTGACGCTCTCGCGATAAACATTGTAGAGTCCTTTCCCGTCGTTCCACACGTAGTCGCTCCATCGGGTCGATTCCGTCTCAATAAGTGTCAAGATTCTTGGGCCTGTAAAGTCCACAGTGATATATCGATCCGCCACCGCGCCGAAGGAAATGTGACGCGGACTTTCGAGCCGGATTGCAATGATCTCCCCCAAGCCGTCGCCATTGATCTCGACGCCTATTGCCTGGTGTTCCTTCAGGTTGAGGCACGGCTCGAACTTGCGGTCGAGTCTGGCCCATGCGGCATTACGAGGTACCTTGCCGGAGTGTGTTGCTCTGAATATCGTCGATGTTCCATCCAGCGAGATAGCCACACCACTGGCGGCGCGGGGGGGGCCTGAAAACTGCTGCGGTTTTGACAGGTCGGCCAAAATAATATTGTTCGCGTCGTCATACGATCCGGCGGACATCAGGGCTTCGAGTCGAAATTTCACCGGCTGCTCGCTGAAAGGATTCTTCACTGTCCAGGACTCGGAGCATGAGACTTTATGGGAATCATAATAAGCCGGACGGAATCGCCATTGGCCGGTCTCGTCCTGGTAAAGCGAGAAATCTTTTCCCGGTTCCCGCAGCCTGGCTCGGATATGTTCATCGAACGCCTTGTCTCGACGGAGTTCCTCGCACCTGCGCAAGATATCCACCGCCCGGCTAAATAATGGAACGCTTTCGAGGCGGTTGCGGTCTATGGCGCCGGTTAGGGAAATGCCCGCGTCCCAACCGATGAGCTTGGCGCCCAAATATTCGATCACATCGGGATAGGTCGGCTCGGCTTGGGGCGGATCGAATTCCTGGAAGTTCCACCAGCCCAGATGCAGAGGCAGTAGAAGCGAGCCGTTGACGGAGGCGGCGTGGACGTCGATGAAGCGTTTGTGGCCGCGACGCGGATAATCCCACGCCTGCCAGCGTGTGCGGAATTGCCAGAAGTGGTGCCACATGGCGCTCATTTCCATGCCGACGGGCTTGTTGAGATGCGTTTGAATTTCAAAAAGGAATTTGTCCGCCCAATACCAGCATTCCTCCGAACCGCGGAGAATACTGCTGCCGTCAATGGCGTCGAGATAAATACCATCGAAGTCGCATTCGTTCACGATCTGAGCGTGATTCCGTGCGATTTCCTCGAAGAGCGACGATTCCACGTCCGGCACGAGAAGGCCAAAGCATTCTTTGAGATGACGGGCTTTCATTCCTTTTTCGTGGGAAGCCGGTTTTGTTCCGAACGCACCGCGTTTGAGCTTTGTGAATTGCCACGGGGATTCTTGACTGATAGCACCGAACGTTATGAGTTCATCACCGATGTGGAGTATAACGCTATTATGCTCGAAAAAACCGGTTATGGTGTTCATACCCTTTGTGGATTCGTTAACGGTAATTTCCGTCGTATCGGGACCGATGGCTTCTGCCAGAGTAAACGTTCGGAAGGCGTCGAGCCGTTTATCCGGAATGGGTGTCACATACTTGGATTTTTTATCGATGAAGAAGGCGTATGTATGGAAAATGGATCCGATTCCGGCATCGTGAAGGCGTTTGACGATCCGGCGATACGTATTCCATCCTTCGGGCCATTTCTCCGGATTGAGCTCGAAATCGCCGAATCGAAAGAACTTGCCTCCACCGTGGTTGTCGATCTGGGAGACGCCGAGGCTCTTTGCCATCGCGATCCATTCATCCACGTTGGTTTCCGCAAGGGAGCCGAAATTGAACAGGTAGGAGCCGTGGTTAAACGGGATTTCATTCGCCCACGGCCCGGCGACGGTGCAATGGGGCATTTCATCTGCATCAATCAATACTTGCTTTAGAGTCGTTAATATCTTCTCCATCGGCATCGCCACGAGAGCGACTTTGGCTCCTTCCATTCCGAACTTGCTGTAACACGTTGCCCATAAACTTGTTTGAAGTGCGGGCAGTTGCTTGACGTGAGTGAAAAGGTTAAGCGATAGAGCGCATGCCCCGAAAGGTTCTGTCGGACGTGCCTGCAGAGTCAGCGGAACATTCAGAAAAGTGAGGGATTCGATAGTGTCACCAGTTATCGATTCAACCGTGAAGCGGATGTAGGAATCCAAGACTTCGACGCGAAGAATCGCTGTCACGTTTGCCCGGCTGAATTCGATTTTCAGCAGGCCATTATTCCATTGGGCCGAAGTTGCAGGATATTCCGTCCCATGGCATCGAATCAAAGCACAGGCCGACGAGGTATCGCGTTTGAGATAGTCGGTTCCCGTTACACGATCGAGGAATCCGATATTCTTGCCCTCTGCGGATAGGGTATATCGCACGTATGCGTTTTCAATGACGATGGGCTTTTGTTGTGCACTGCATATCGAACAGTAGAATGTAAGCAGGGCAAGAACGATCCATATTGTTCTCATAATCGGTCTCCAGTGAAATGCTATCCATCATTACAAACGCCACGGCGCCCGCATAGCGCGTGATAAGTACCGGTCGGCTGTTTGGTCATTTACGAAGCGTTCGGTTGTGGGATTCCACATTAATTTCCGACCTAAACGGGCGGATATCTCCACGAGGTTACAGGTAGTTGTCGCATGATGCCCGATCTCAGGAGCGGCCGCAGTAGGACGGCGCACCTTGATACAATCGAGGAAATTACGATGATGTCCCGGACTGGCGTACAGATGGACTTCGTTCGGGCCGATCACGGATTTTAATCCATCTACAGAATGGGCGCTTAAAGTCCCGCCTCCGGTCACATGAATCCAACCCTCTGTTCCGACGAAGCGAATACCATCGGGGTGCGGATTGCCTTCGCTGCTGTAGCTCATCTTTACGCCGTTCTCGTAGGTAACTTCAGATCGCCAGGCAATCGCATCATCAATGAGGCCGTCGCCGGGGATGTTCGCCGATACCGTGTGTATTTCGACCGGCTTGATCTCGTCGCCGATTCCCCATTGGGCGATATCGACAAAGTGCACGCCGTTGCCGCTAATGAAGCCCGTGGTGTAATCGGAGATGTAATACCAATAGCACAGTTCGTTGCCGCGAGCGACGCGCTGGGGGCAAAAAGCTGCAAAAGGCGCCGGGCCTAACCATAGATCGTAGTCAAAGCCGTCGGGGGCCGGCGTCGTGGGAAAGTTTTGTTTCGCCTGAATGCCTTTATTGATTCCGATGATGCCGACTTCCACTTGTTTCAACCGTCCGATCCGCCCGTTGCGAACCAATTCACAGATAGTGCGGTAGCTCGCGCCGGATCGGCGTTGCAAGCCGGTCTGGAGAATTCGGCCGTACCCTTCAGCGACTTCGACGACACGTCGGCCTTCGGCGACTGTCAATGTCAGCGGTTTCTCCAGATAGACATCCTTGCCGTCTTGCATCGCCTTAATCGCCAGCACCGCGTGCCAATGATCCGGCGTGCCGATACAGACGGCGTCGATATCCCGTCGAGCCAATAGGTCGCGAAAGTCGCGATAATCAGTGCAGACGTCACCGTCGCAAGCCTGATTGATGTAATCTCGAAACGCCTCACGCCGAGTCTTCACTGGGTCGCAGACCGCGACGATACGTGTATCTTTCTCGGCCAGGAAAACCTTTCGATGGTGTGTGTTGATGTTGCCCGTACCGATCAGGCCCAGCGTGATACGATTGCTTGGTGCGACGTTGCCGTTGTTTCCGAATGCGCCCGATGGAATAATAGTCGGAAAGCTTACGAGACTTGTTATACCAATGGTTGTGTTCTTGAGAAAGTTCCGCCGTGTTGTATTGAGATTGTCCATATCGATATACTACCCTTCCGTAATTTCATGTTCAAGTTCCATTTGGCGGACCGTGATGGATCCGTCCCCGAGAATTTCTTAGGTGCTTTGCTGATCGGAGGTTAAGATAGAATGAACATGAAACCTTTTCACAAACGAAAATCGCGAAGGCTTCTGATTATCGTTCTTATGGCAACGATGGGCGTCGTTTTGTTCGATCCCGCTCGTTTTTTAAGGGAAGAGCGAGGACCGAAAGTCGTCGCATTTGTTATCGATTCGGCGTCCAGCATGATGAAGAAGGAACGAAACATTCTGGATCTTTTTGAAAATCTCACTCACGGACAGGTTGTGTGTAATGTGTTGAGACGATACGGTGAACCTGATGAGCTTCAGTTTCATAATGTGGACGATGCACAGGGCGCCGTTGACGGTCGGAGGTATCTCGATGCTCTTTCTATGGTGAAGAGCTATCTTCGGGATAACCCGGACAACCGAGTTGTGGTCAATATTAGTCTCGGATCTTATTCACCCAAGCCGGAGGAGACAAGATTGATCGAAGATATCTTCGAGCGAGGGGCTATTGTCGTCGCCGCTGCCGGCAATGACGGTGTAAAGGATTCGATCTATCCGGCCGCTCTAAAAGGCGTCCTTTCTGTAGGGGCTTCCGCAAACGGCGTTCGCGCCGTGTACTCCAATTATGGAAAAATAGACTTTTTCGCGGATGGAACCTACCAAACGACACAAGCCGTGAGTCTTCCTTCAAATACGGGCATGGAGAATCAGTCACGCGTTGTCAAACTGAATGGCACGTCGTTTGCCGCTCCACGCGTGTCGGGGCTGATCGTGAAATTACTCCAGCTCGAACCTTCTCTTGAAAAGCAACAGATCATTGATATCCTGCGAAACACCTCCGATCCCGTGCTCGGTTTTGAGCAAGGTTCCGTCAACCGCCTGAATGCCCTCGCGACGATCAGTGATCGATATGCCGTTTTAAGAGAGGCAAGGCACATCTTTTTTGTCATCCTCGAAACAATGAGTTTTATTGTTCTTGTCGGTGTCGGGCTGCTGATTATCGTTCCTTTACCGGAATTTGCATTCAGAGTATTGTTTCCCTTTCGCTGGACTGCGATTAAGATACAAAAAATCGATCGAATAATGGCCGGCAAAATAAAATCTTCCAGGGATATCCGATACCTTATCAATTGCTTGTTTCCCGGCTATGGTGAATTGTTTGAAAGAGCCGGCGCCGCATTGCGTGACATCGGGGAGCCCGCCGTGAAATATCTCATCAGAGCTTATCCGTATAAAGCTTCTGATGAGTTTGGCGATTTCAAGACGTGCGTGCACAACCTTATCGAAGAGATCGGCGGCAGGGAAGCGGAAGAATTCCTTCAAGCCGAACAAGAAATTCAGGAAGAATTAGAACGATGATGAGACAAAACCAAGTCAAACAACTATTTCGGAATTCCCTTTTTTTGCCCGTGTTCTTTTCGTTATCGAGTGTTTTGGCCGAATTACCTCAATGGGATTTCAACCAGGCTTCGGACTTGCGGCAATGGGTGCCCAATGCCCACCTGTCGAACGTTGTCATTGAAGAAGGGAAGCTTAAAGCTCAAGCTGTTGACGGGGATCCGTTTCTTCACTGTCGAAACATCGTATGGCGGACTGAGCCGTGGCAATATGTCGTGATCCGGATGAGAGCCGACAAGCCCGGGATCGGCGAACTGTTTTGGTCCGGTGAGCTTGAGGGGCGATATGGCGGCTTAACCGAAAAGAAAAAGGTACGTTTTTCGATTGATGGGGGGAATGATTGGCAGGAAATTGTTCTCTTTCCTTTTTGGCACACCGAAGGAACGATTCGTCAGCTTCGTTTGGATGTCTTCAATGGAGCGCACTTCGAGATCGATTGGATACGGGTTATGGAATGGGGCGATAGCCGATCCCCAAGCCCTATTTGTATTTGGGAGTTGGGCAGTGACGTAAGTGGATGGCGAATTCATCCGAAAGCTAAGGAGCTTTTCGCACCGCCGCTTCAAATCGACATCAGTGATAAGAACTGGATTACGGTTCAGTTGAAGTCTGATGAAGAGGGTGTTACGAGTATTCTCTGGGCTTGTGAAAAGCTCTGTGGTTTGCAGTCGAAGCCATTCGGAGTTCATGGAGATGGTCAGATTCATTCATACAATATTCCTATGGTTGATGTTCCGACCTGGAGGGACACGATCGTCGCATTCGGCATTCGACTTCCCAAAAGTGATAATATCCAACTGGAATCCATTCGAATGGGGGATGAGCCGTTCGGGCCGGGTGAGCTGGAGGTGAATTATTTCGGTTTTGAGAACGGCGTTAATCGCGCCGGCCGGCCGTGCCGGCTTCTGGCACAGGTCGTCAATCGAGGGGGGGCAATCCAGGGCATTCGCGGAATTCATCTGTCTTTAACAAAAGGCCTGAAAATAATGTCGGAGCCGGAAAAGCTTTCACATGAGGGCTTAGAGTATGGTGAACGTGCGGAATTCGTCTGGGAAGTCCTGGCTGATAAGGCCGGCTCCTACGAGATCCATCTTTCCTTTTCCGGAAAAGGTCACATTCCACAAAGTCAGAGTGTACGACTGGAGTTCAGCAAAGTTCCGATCTTTCCTGTCTTTGACTATGTTCCTGAGCCAAAGCCAGTCGAAACCGACATCGAGATATGTGGATTCTATTTCCCGGGATGGAATACCCGAGAGAAATGGGACTGTATCCGCCATACCGCACCGAACCGAAAACCTCTGCTTGGCTATTATGACGAGTCGAATCCCGAGTGTGTTGATTGGCAGATCAAGTGGGCCGTGGAAAACGGTATCTCCTGCTTCTTAGTGGATTGGTACTGGGTTCAGGGCCGTCAGCATCTAACGCATTGGTTCGAGGCTTATCGAAAGGCAAGATATCGCGATTTTCTCAAAGTGGCCATCATGTGGGCCAATCATAATCCGCCCGGTACCCATTCTGTCGAAGACTGGCTCCAGGTGACAAAGCATTGGATCGAGCATTACTTCTCTATGGAAAGCTATTACCATATCGATGGCAAGCCTGCGGTCTTTATTTGGAATCCGAAAGGGATCCGGAGTGATCTGGGCAGTTCCGAAATTGTTCGGGATGCGTTTAATCAGTCACAGAAGTTGGCACGTGCGGCGGGGTATCGAGGAATTACCTTCGTGGCGATGGGCTATGACTTCTCCGTAAGCCATGTTCAGGCATTGCAAGAAGAAGGTTATTGTAGCATAACGACCTACCATGAGTGGGGCGATAGGATAGACGGAGGTGTCTCTCAGAAGTATTTTAATTTTGAAACGGTCGTTCAGGATAGTCCGACCGCCTGGGCGAAAAAGGAAAACGCTTCCCGAACGCTGGAATATTATCCGCTTGTCGATACGGGCTGGGACAGCCGGCCCTGGCATGGGGATAAGTCGATGGTGATCCAGGGACGGACGCCGGTCTTATTTGAGAGATTGCTTCGAGAGGCACAATTATTCTGCGAAGTCCATGACAAACCGATATTAATTCTCGGCCCATTGAATGAATGGGGTGAAGGGAGTTATGTCGAGCCTTGCGCGGATTTCGGTTTCGAGATGCTTGAAGCAATTCGCAGAGTCTTTGCAAAGGGCGGTCCGGCTTCCTGGCCCGAGAATGTATCCCCTTCGGATGTCGGTTTAGGACCATACGATTTTTCCGAATGGGAGGCTATAAAGGAGAGAAAGGATTGATCGATGAACCTGGCAAAACCTACGATGAAGAATTTAGGGTTAGTTTTCTTTTGTTTGTGCCTTTACCTTTCAATACCAATCTCGGTTGTTGATGCGGTGGATGCATCGCAGGCTCCACTTTTTGAGCCGGGCAGGGAATATCACGTCGTCACGGATAATAAGACCATCGGCACCCGGAGTTTCAATGTTTATGTGCCGCGCGATTACACCGACGATCGGGACTGGCCGGTCATCTTTCGTTATGGTGGTCAAGGCGATAAATACAGCCCCATTATTTGCCGCGAGGGCAGATCGGCAACATGTGACAGAGGCGCTATCGTGATCGGGATGGGCTGTATCGAATCCGGCCGTAAAAATGTGACGCCCATCGAATACAGGCGGTCGGTTCTGGATGAACTAAGAAGTATAACCGAAGCCAAACGATTAGTCGCTAAGTACATAAGAATCGATAACAACCGTTTGTTTCTTTCCGGGACCAGCGCGGGGGGATGGCTTGCGACGAAACTATTGGAATTAAAGGCGGATGAGTGGGCCGGTGCGATCGTTTATGTGGCCGGTCGGCATCCGAACGCCGATCTGTTGACCAATAGAAAAAGTACAAGGGCGTTTTATGGATTGCCGGTTTTCTTCGGCTCCGCGCTTCCCGGGGACAGCCACGGGGGGAATTATCAGTGGGCGGTGAGGGGAACTGAGATTTACGAACGCAGGGGAGCCATCGTCACGTTTCAAACCTATCAAAAGGGCAAATGGCTTACTTGTTCTCCTTTGTTGCGGGATTGGGTTCGTGCCTATGTGCTCGACGGCAAAGACGACTCGGCGGCGGATAAATTCATGAAATGGAGGCAGTTGACGCGGAAAATGCCCGAAGAAATCGATAGCGCTGAGATTATCAAAAAGCAGATATCGCAAAATGTAGGTCAATCGCCGGATCAACTAACGAACGCCGATCTGATAAAGGTCGAGGAATTGTCTCTGATGGGGCAGTATGTATCCGACATATCCTATCTAACCCATTTGGATAACCTTCGATCCCTCGATATTTCATTTACGTATGTCGATACCGTCGGGCCTCTCCTTCGCTGTAAAAATCTTCGGAAGCTCGACATTTCCGATACGCATATTAAAGATATCACACCTTTGAAAAACCTGCCGAACCTTGAGACGCTGAGGATGTGGAATCTTTGGCTGGATCGCAGTCAGGTCGATGAGCTCAAAGAAAGCCTGCCAAACCTGGACGTGGTCGATTATCAATGGGACCTTTATGAGAAAGATTCGATTGATCGCGTTGTACCGAAATTGAGAATCAAGCTTAATTGATTTGGTTCGGGTTCAGGATCACATGCTTCACTGATTTTCTCTGGTATGTGTAGGTAATATGCACTTTACCGTCGGAGGCCTGGATCACAGCCGGGTAAGAGTACTCTCCCTTTGAACGCTCCAGGGTGAGAACGGGCTTCCAATGTTGACCGTCCTTGGATAGCGCGACGTTGAGCATGTTACGTCCCGAGGGAAACGGGCCTCTGCGAACTGTGTGGTTATAGACGAGTAATTGGCGTCCATCCCTGAGCGTGACGGCATCGGTCCCGGCATTAGGATTGGGAAGCTCGGTCTCGCTCATCTCGCTCCAGGATTTACCTCCGTCGTTCGACCAGCTTTGGGCAATCACGTTCTGTTGGCTACGGCAAAGAATCTGCATTTTCCCATCGGGATAGGTCAGAATGCTTGGTTGGATCGTGCCGAATTTCGTTCCATCGTTGATAGGACCGATGAGCTTCCATGTTTTTCCCAAATCCTTCGACAACTCGAAGTGGGTACGCCAACGATTGTGTTCAGTACTGGACGGACAAAGGATCGAGCCGTCCGGAAGTTGAATCGGCTTGTTTTTCACGGGGCCGATGAGGTTTTTGTTGCTGCCGAGTTTTTCATCCTCGCCAAGCTTGCGCGGCTTCGACCAGGTTTTGCCATCGTCCTCGGATATTATCAACATACCCCACCATTCTCTCGGATTGGGACCCACTTTATAGAAAAGCATCAGCGGCCCATCCTTGGATTGAAAGAGAACGGGATTCCAACACGGATAGTCTTGATCCTCGCCTTCCGATCCGTTTGCGACTTCGACCGATTCGAGCCACTTCGTGCCGTCGTAACGGGCGACGCGAATAACGACATCCGGATTCCTTTCGTGCTTGCCGGCAAACCAGGCGGCGACGAGTCGGCCGGATTTCGTCTCCACGATCGTAGAAGCATGGCACTCCGGCGTCGGCCTGTTTTCGAGTGAGTAGATCAATTCCCCCTGGATATAGCCATTCACTCCCGGCTTGGCCAAAGCGGGCATGTCCGTCTCTCCTTTCTGCTGTGCGGCTATCGTACAACCAACTACAATCATGCTAATGGCTAAAGCGATCAATTTATGGCTTGTTCTCATAGTCTGTCTCCTTCCGTAGGTTCGGGGAATCGTGCGTGAACCGTTTTGAGCTTTTCCAGTAATGCGTCTTTCAGCAATACAGTTGTCTGTGGTTTCAATTGGCTCAGATCGTTCTGTTCGCCCGGATCTTTTTCCAGGTCGTACAGTTCGACGTGTTTGTCCTCATAAAAGTACAGGAGTTTGAGATGATCCCGCCGGATGGCCGAGTGGGGTCGCGTCTGACTGACGGCAAAATCGTCTATGCCGATTTTCTTTAAGGCTTTTGCAAATCCTTTTTCCGGATGGTAGTAAGGAAAATGCCAATAGAGATCACGATTTAATCTCTTCGTGGGATCGCGGAGAAGCGGAACCAGGCTGACTCCATCGATTCCTTTCGTGGGGACAGTCTTTCCGGCGATTTCTGCGAACGTGGGCAGAAGATCGTAGCCGATAACGGGTGTGTCGCAGATCGAGCCTTTCCGAATCACACCCGGCCACCGGGCGAAAAACGGTTCGCGAATACCGCCTTCGTACAGGTTCCATTTCGAGCCGCGTAAGGGTTTATTGGATGTAAATTCCGGATGCCCGCCGTTATCCGATGTGAAAACCACTAAAGTATTGTCGCGAAGTCCCGTCTCGTCGAGGGTGGAAAGGAGTCTCCCGACGTAATAGTCCATCATCTCGACAAAGGCGCCGTAGGTCACGCGCTTGGTGCGATTGGGAGAGTCTTCGGGAACTTTCGATTGATATTTGTCGATGAGCCATTGGCACGAGGGTTTAATGGGTGTGTGGACGTAGAAGTGCGAGAACATAAGGAAGAATGGTTTTTCATGCTTTTGCTTTAAAAAATCCACGGCCCGTTCGGTCAATGAATCGACAGGCATATCGCCTTTCTTTTTCACAAAGGGCACTTTGCCTTTTTCGTAACCATAGGGATGGCTTCCGAAATCTTCGACGGCGTATTGAAATCCTTGTTGCCTCGGACCGTGCGTCGGACTCCATCCGAGATACCTTTTGTAGTGTTTGTTGACGTGCCACTTTCCAAAGAAGGCCGTGTTGTAACCGACTTCGTTGAGATGTTCCGGTATTGTTTTTTCTTCGAGAGGAAGATCCAGTGTGAAGGGCGGAGCCGTGAGTGGTTGTCGTGGTTGGATTTTCTGACGTCCCGGCTCGTTCTTCGTTACGAACTCGAAGTTCAGCCTCGCGGGAGAGCGTCCCGTCAGGGTTGACGCTCGGCTGGCCGAGCAGATCGGGGCGGGGGCGTAGGCGTTCGTGAACTTCATACCTTCCCGGGCGAGCGCATCCAGATGAGGCGTTTCGTGCCAGGGATGTCCGTAGCAACCCAGGTCGCTGTAGCCGAGATCATCGACAAGGATGAAAACGATGTTCGGTTTCGTCGGGCGAGACGTGTTTGAAGACACAGCGGCGAGTGGGCGCGTAGCTAAAGTCGCCGCGCCAAGACCAAGCATCTTGAGAAATGATCGTCTTGCTAATGAACTTTCATTTATTCTTTTCAATATCCTTCTCCCATTGTCTGTATGCGATCAATAATTGTTCGACATGATCGGGCTTTTCTTTAGCAAGATTGTTTTGCTCAGCGATGTCGTCGTCGAGATTGAACAACATCAATTTGTTTTCTTCATTATGCACAAGTTTCCAGGGACCTCGGCGCACCGCCCACTCCTTGTCCTTGCGCCAGAACAAATCCCGTTTCGGCATAGGTTGCTCTTTAAAGAGAAGGGGGGTAAGCGTGCTTCCGTCCATTGGGTGTCCGGACGTTTTCTCTCCGACCAGTTCAAGATAGGTCGGCATCAAATCCATGGTCATCGTGGTCTGATGCGTGATCGTTCCCGCTTTGATTCGACCGGGCCAGCGGGCTATCGCCGGGACGCGATGACCTCCTTCGAAAACGCCGCCTTTTTGTCCGCGGAGAGGGCCATTGCTTGAGATTTCACCTTTGAAGCGATCGGCGTAATCCAAGTAACCGCCGTTGTCGGAGGTAAAGAAAACAAAGGTGTACTTATCGAGACCGAGTTTTTTTAATGTGGCTATGATTTCGCCGACGCTCCAATCTATTGCCTCGACCATTTGACGCACGACCGGTCCTACCTGTCCCTCCTCGTGTGGTCCCAGTTTCGAGAGATTCCAGTAGTCGTGACCTTTCACCCTGTGACCTTGCTCGTCGGGACCTTGCCACGGAAAGTGGATTGCCAGATGGGCCACGTATAGAAGGAACGGCTTGTTTCGATGTCTCGCCATGAAGTCGATACTATGCTTCGTAATCAAATTCACGCTGTAACCATTTTCCATCTCGATCTTGCCGTCGTGCCACCAATCCTCGGTCCCGGAGCGGCTGATGTGCGAATGATGATCGCCGTCTCCGGTTACCAAACCTCGAAACTCATCGAAACCGTGTTGTATCGGCAGGTAGGGCGGTTTGTAACCTAAATGCCATTTGCCAAACATACCAGTCGCGTATCCGGCTTGTTTCAAGGCTTCGGGGATGGTCATTTCATCGAGCGGTAAGCCGATATCAGCGTGCGCCTTAGCGGAGAGAGGCCCCTCGAAGGCCCGTCCAAAACGATGCTGGTATTGTCCTGTCAGCAAGGAGGCACGCGTCGGCGAACACATCGGGCCGTTGGAATGAAAGTCCGTGAACTTCATACCTTCAGCGGCCATCGCATCGAGATGGGGTGTTTTGTTATTCTTATTACCATAGCAACCAATATCGCCATAACCCAGGTCATCGGCTACAATCAATACGAAGTTCGGCTTTCGTTCACGGTTCGAGGAACGGGCGAGACTTTTGGGACAGACCAAACTCAACGTGCCTAAACTGAGTGTTTTTAGAAAGTTTCGTCTATTCATGATTGGCATTGTAACAAGGATATGTTTGAGACGATACGAGAAATTTCTTGCATCACGGTCTGTCGTGACAATAATCATCAGAAGAATCTCTCGAATTAAAGAATAAATTATGATGGAGGTACGTATGTTGAGTCGGGTTAAGAAAACATATCTGATGAGTTTCGTGATGGTCCTTTTGCTTGCGATGGGAGGCTTCGCTGAAGATAAAGAAAAACTGCCGGTCATCGATATTTCAGGCCAAACCTTCCGGCATGTCGTTATTGCGGCGGGAACAGAGGAGGTGTATCAGGGACATCCGACGACGCTTCTCATGCCCGACAACAAAACGATGTTCGCTGTATGGAGTATTGGTCATGGCGGGCCGGCCGGTCCAATGGCGCGCAGCGATGATGGTGGGTTAACGTGGACCCGGTTGGATGATTGTTTACCCGAGGGTTTCAAGAAACACAAGAACTGTCCGAGTATCTATCGCATGGTCGATCCCGCGGGAAAGGAACGATTGTGGGTATTCTCTGCCCAGCCCGATATGCCGCGAATCGTTAGTGAAGATGGCGGTAAAACCTGGCGCGAAATGGAGCCGCTCGGATTGCGCTGTGTGATGACGTTCAGTAGTGTCATTCGATGTAAGGACGGCAATTATCTCGGTTTCTACCATCGACGCTACGGAGAAACATTACAGGTGTTCCAAACGAATACGAAAGATGGAGGATTGACGTGGTCGGAGCCGGAATTGATTGCCAACGTGGATGGCAAGAAGCCTTGCGAGCCTTTTGTCTTCCGGTCGCCGGATCGAAACGAGTTATGTTGCTTGATGCGTGAGAACGGACACAAAGGTAGAAGCCTGATGATGTTCAGCCGGGATGAGGGCAAAACGTGGAGCAAGCCGATTGATACCCCGTGGGGATTGACCGGCGACCGGCATTATGGCGTCTATATGAAAGACGGGCGTTGGGTAATTGCTTTTCGAGATAGAGCGCTAAATAGTTCCACGCCCGGGCATTTCGTCGCTTGGGTGGGCACGTACGAGGATATCAAGTATGGCCGGCCTGGACAATATCGGATTAAGCTTCTTCACAGCTATGCCGGGGCGGATTGTGGCTATCCGGGTATGGAAATCCTTCCTGATGGCACAATCATTGCCACGACCTATATCAAATATCGGCCGGGTAAGGAAAAACACTCGGTAGTCAGCACACGGTTTAAGATCGAGGATATTGACGCAATGGCTATGGGAAATCGCGTCAGTGGTCCCGTTTTCGAGATGCACGACCTTTTTGAGGCCGTGCGTATTCCGAATATCACCGTGGCGACCGATGGAACGGTTCTCGCTTTTGCCCGGTCTGGTAGGTTGCTCCGTCGGAGTGAGGATAGCGGAAAGAACTGGACGCCCATTCAGGAAGTCGCTTCCGATGCTACGGGCAGCGCGATTGTCGATGAGACGAACGGGGATGTGATGGTCGTCAATCCCAAGGGGGGCTGTCTCTGGCGGAGCCGGGATCATGGGAAGACCTGGATGAGAGAAGAGATCACCGTCAAGCCCAATGCGGCCGGCCAGGGGAGTCCGGACGGCGTTCCCGTACAAACGACCTGTTCGGAATCGGGGATTACATTACTCTACGGCAAACACAAAGGGCGACTGCTCATGCCCGCCCGCATCCAACCGCCGAAAGGGAATAACGACCAGGAATGGTGGCCGTACAATTACAACACAGCCATCTACAGCGACGATGGCGGAAAAACCTGGCAAACGAGCGGGCCCGTTCAGAGCGGGACAGGAGAGGGCACGCTGGCGGAAATCTCCGATGGCCACGTTTATTATAACTCCCGTTGCCATATGGCGATAGATCATCGCCGGCGTATATCCCGCAGCTACGACGGCGGGCACATGTGGACGGATTGGGAAGTTTCCGAGGATCTTTTCGAGGTCGGCGAGCCGTTCTACTTCAAATACGGGACCAAGCCCAGCTATGGATGTAACGCCGGATTGGTGCGCATGCCATTGGAGGCGACGGGGGGCAAAGACGTGTTGCTGTTCAGCACGCCGGATAATCCCGGCTCGACGCGGATTCGCATGACCGTCTGGGCGAGCTTTGACGGGGCAAGGACATGGCCGGTCAAACGGCTCATATATGAAGGTCCCAGTGCTTATTCATCATTGGCAGCCGGGCGGGATGGGACGATTTATCTGCTCTTCGAGCGGGGTGAGAAGAAGCTTTACGAGCGTCTGGCTTTAGCCCGTTTCAACCTCGAATGGTTAACGCAAGAGAAGGACTGGCGGAAATTCTTTAAAGATTAACTCACTATCTGTATTTGACAATTTCTTTGGGTGGCAGCCTCAAGCGTAGCTTGGGGATGGCTTCTAATATAGTGCCCATCCCCAAAGCTTTCAGCTTTGAGGATGCCACCCAAGTTATGCAATGGTAACTTTCAGATTCGTGCTTGATAAGCTACTCAGTTTCTGTTGCGGAAACACGATTTGTCATTCCCGCGAAGGCGGGAATCCACTTTCTTACGTCCTGGACCCCTGCTTTCGCAGGGGTGACATGTGAGTTTTCTACTTTCATCAATAGTAACTGATCAGCCTTATCGCCAATATTTTCTCTGCACCGCCTCGGCGGCCTGCATGTGCTCTTCGTGCGTTTTAAGCTCGAATTCCTTCATGACATCCGCGATACGCACATCGGCAGATCGGCTCTCGATAATCGTCCATTCTTCTTCGTGGAAGGTTTTGATACGCACTTTGCGTCCATACTTGGCCTGGATGGCCTTGAACTTGCGGCAATAGGGCCATGTATGTAAGAACGCCTTCTCCAGATTAACAGAACCGCACGCCCAGTAGGCAAAATGTCCCGTCCAATCGACTTCTTCCCCGGTTACGTCGCAAATCTTGGTCGTTCCTTTGCGCGTGCTGGAGACGACACAATACTTATTTTGCCATGCTTTGGTATTAACCATCGAGCCTCCGGAAAACGCCGAGGGCCAGAAAACGAGTTCCGCCCCCGCTTTTCTCAGGTTATGCCAGCCGTCGAGCCACTCGATATCGAAGCATATCTGGGCCCCGACGAGGCCGAAATCGGTCTTAAACACCGGCGCTTCCAAAGGCCCCGGCATAATTCCTTTTTCAATTTCGCCAATCGTCGGGTGAATCTTGCGGTATTCTCCGAGCCGCTTGCCCTCTCGATCGATAAAAACGGCAGAGTTGTAGTAACGACCATTTTCTTTTGTGTATATGGGGCATACGACGTAACAATGGTGTTCTTTCGCGAAATCAGCAAAAGGCTTGGAAATCGCTCCAATGGGAACTTCCGCGACGTCCTCCAAAGGGGGCCTGTCTGTGTCGAGATTCACAAAAGGAAAGGCTTCCGGCAGACACACAATATCAGGCTCGTAGGCGGTGACTTCTTCCATGCGCCAAAGCATCTTTTTCATCATCTCTTCATAGTTTTTCGCTTCCAATTCGTTCTGAGATAACGTAGCGATCCATACCTCCCTCGGCAGCCGGTCGTTCCGGGCGACCGGATTCGTACGCTTGGTTTGGGCTGTCGCCCGGCCGGAACCGGATAGAATACTCATTCCAAGCGCCAGAGAGGTGTTTTTCAGGAATCCACGTCGTGTTGCCATTTTACCTATACGTACCATTGTGATGATCTCCAAAGAGAATTAGTCTGCATGCCGAAACGATTTTGGCTTTTATTATAGTAAAAATGGAAGGATCTGAAACCCTTTTTAGCTCTTTTTCGGCATGGAAATAGATTTTGAGGTCCGGTTGGTGATCGATCTGCGAAGGAATCGGAGGGCTTTAATATCTTCAGCGGCGATCAGCTTGAGGGCTGCTCTGAAGGTTGTCGTCATTTTCTTCTTCAGCATTTCCGTCCCCTTGAATCGTAGCCCCTTCGGCTTCCATTCTATTTATACAGACGGATTCGTGAGATTTTTATTACATGAATGAAGAAAATTTAGCAAAAAAGAGCAAATAAGTTCCATTGATTTAAAAGATTTTGTAAGGAATCCCTATTCCCATTTTAACGGATTGAGGGTTATTTCGTGTTAGGATGAATGGGACTCGATGGGTTTTTATGATGCAAATGATAATGAAAACGAGTAAACTCATGGGCCAATGAGTTTTTGAAATGTCAAGTAACTGGGGCAATGAATGAAATCGACTTTATTAGTTTTAGCGGCCGGTTTAGGGACTCGTTACGGCGGACTTAAACAAATTGACGACGTTGGTCCCCACGGCCAGACGCTGATCGACTATTCGGTGTATGATGCCATTCGGGTCGGATTTAACCGCATCGTTTTCGTGATTCGGCACTACTTCGAGGAGGAGTTTAAAGAGAAAGTCAGCAGCAAATTCGATCGTTTTGTGGATACGGCGTATGCCTATCAGGAAATAGATGCTTGTCTGGGTGGTCTTCCACTTGTCGAAGATCGCCAAAAGCCCTGGGGCACCGGCCACGCCATCCTGGTCAGTAAGGACGTGATCGATGAGCCGTTTGCCGTCATGAACGCGGATGATTATTATGGAATCAACGCATTGAAGACGATCATCGAGTTCATCTCCGCCGGCCAGGCGTCAAGCCGCGATCATGCAATGGTCGGTTATACCTTGAGAAATACCCTTAGCGAATACGGATCGGTTTCCAGGGGAGTTTGCGATTGTGATGGAGATACGTTTTTGAAGACCATCGTCGAACGAAAGAACGTCCAAAAAACAGCGGACGGCGCCCGTTATGTCGATCCGGACGGGAGCGCCCATTCCTTAATCGGTGATGAGATCGTCTCGATGAACCTATGGGGATTCCAACCGTCGATTTTCGATCATCTCCAGGCACAATTCGGGCAATTCCTACGGGATCAGGACGCCTCGTCGAATGCAGAATTGCTTATACCCTCTGTGGTGGATGACCTGATTAAAAGCCGAAAAGCGACGGTGAAGGTGCTGAAGACCGAGGATTCCTGGTTTGGCGTCACGTATCGCCAGGATAAAGAAGTCGCGGCTCAATGCATTCGGAAACTTACCGACGAGGGTCTCTATCCTGAAAAGCTTTGGAGGTCCTGATGCACGACGGATTGCGGGAAGTCGTAAAGCATTTCCATCTCGAGGGTACGCTCAAAGAGATCAATCCTTTAGCGCAAGGGCATATTAACGATACGTACATTGTGACCAGCAAAGCCAAAGGTCGCATCGTCCGGCATGTCTTACAGCGGATCAATCACGAGGTTTTTAAGAATCCCCCGGCTATGATGGACAATATCGTCCGTATCACCGAGCATATTCGCAATAAACTGCAAACAAAGCAGCCGGAACTGGCCTCCCGCCAGTTGAACGTGATCCGCTCGGGCGATGGCTCCGGCTACTGGACCGATCCGGAAGGGAACTACTGGAGGATCTATGATTTCGTGGAAGGAGCCATTACCTACGACACAATGGACTCGCCCGAGCTGGCCGGCGAGGCGGCTCGAATGTTCGGCTGGTTTCAACAAATGCTGGATGATCTCCCTGGGCCTGTTTTGCATGAGTCGATCCCGGATTTTCATAATACACCCTTGCGTTTCAAGCAATTCCAGGAGGTGCTCGATGAGGATCCGTGCGACCGAGCCAAAGACGCCGGGCGAGAAATCGGCTTTTTGCTTGAGAACGCCGATATCTGCAATGTCTTAATGGATTTAGTGAAAAAAGGCGATTTACCTTATCGCATCGCCCATAACGATTCGAAAATCAATAATGTCATGTTCGATGAACGGACGCATCAAGGCGTTTGCGTGATCGACCTGGATACCGTCATGCCGTGCTTATCCGGCTACGATTTCGGAGACTTGGTCCGAACCGCCGCCAGCTCCGCCGAGGAAGATGAGCCGGATGTATCGAAGGTCAACCTGAATATCCCCATATTCACGGCGTTGGCTAAGGGCTTTGCAAAGGAAACAGGCCGGTTCCTGACGCCGATTGAGAAGGAATACCTTACCTTTGCAGCCAAATCAATTACATTCGAGCAATTCATACGATTCCTGACGGACTACCTCGGGGGAGACGTCTATTACAAGATTCATCGTCCAAACCACAACCTCGATCGCAGCCGGACCCAGATGAAGCTCGTCCAATCGATGATCGAGCATGAAGCCGTTATGAACGAAATCGTCCAAAAAGCCTTTGAACAGGCAGGAAGACAGTAAGTTGAATCCTGTTTTTTTATATGCCGGGCGGATCGGCCATCGCTCCTCCTTTCTACTCCTTTGGGAGTAAGCATGTCCCTTCAACTTCGTTCAGGGCAAGCTCTGAGCGAAGTCGAATGGATTGGCTTTGTTTTTCAAATTCGTTTTCGCAATACGCATCACGCAATCCGCAATCCGAATAAATTGGCTTTGTTTTGTAAAGACATATTCGTGTTGGTATCCTTTGGGATCTGTCATTCCTGCGAAGGCAGGAATCCAGGTTTTCTGAAAAGAATTTGAGCGTTTTTGTAAATTTATGTGCATTTTTGTGCATTTTTGAAAGGTTTTAGGTCATTTTTAGCCACTAAGACACAAAGCCACCAAGGTTGTGAGATTATGAGGTCATTGCGAGGTCTTGAAGACCGTGGCAATCTCTTTCGGACATGCGTTTGAAACCTCCTTTCCATCTGAAATTGGGTTTGTTTTTTCTACCATTTAGGATTTAGAGTTTAGTGCTTCGAGTTTCCGGCTGTAGGCCGGCATTAGGTTTGTTTTTCAAAATGAAACCACGAATTTGCACGAATAGACACCAATATTTGTTTTTTTCTGACACGGATTTGTACTGTTTTGTGCATTTTTGTAAAATTTTGTGAATTTTTGAAAACTTTTAGACACAGATTAAACACTGGTGGACACGGTGTGAGGTGATTTTCAATAAACATACTTCGACATTGAATATTGGACATTCGCTATTCGCTATTGATTGTCTGATTCCTTGATTCTTCTCTTCTGTCTCCTGTATTCTGCATTCTAAATATATTAGTTCTATATTATACTATATATTGGCAATATTGTCAATACAAATATTGTTGTTAACCGCAGATGTCGCGGATGTCGCGGATAGTTATCATGGGTAGGATGGGCAGATGTTCTCCGTTAGGAGTCCCAAGGACTGCCCATGCGGATCTTCTATATGTTTCGGTTGACGAAGCCGCTTGAACCTACCGAAAATAAGTGGAAATCGAGGCGAGACTGGCGTAATATGAACGTGAAGCTTGAATGATTTTTGAGCTAAGCTCTAAAGCTAAATATCGGATTGGAAGGAAGAGATAATGCTGAGTCCACAGCGAAATACAAGGCGTACCGGATCGAAGCTACTTTTACAAAACGTGGTTATCGGTTTGTTCATCACCAGTTTGATGCCATTATCGGCATGGTCTGTGGAGGGGCCCTGGGATACGAAATTCTTTATCAACAACGGGCCGAATCTTCGAATTCAGTGTACCTGGAACGCAAGGGAACGGGCGGCGGGTTCCTATTCGCCGGAGGAGTGGCCTCGCGGAGCGCTGGCGACCCAACGGGCGTTACTTTTCGCCGCCAGGCAGGTCCTCAGAGATGAATGGGACATCAACCAGGTCATTGCCTCCGAGCATCCAGGGGGCGGGCACGCCCAACTGGCCGAGGCCGAGACCAATTTCCTCAAGGAGCACACGGATTATCCACCCCACATTCATATTAACTTCATCTGGCCGGAGTGGTCGGGTCACGTGAATACGCATTTTACGACCACAGAAGACGGCAAGGTCCGCAAACCCTGGCTCATCTGGAAGGTGCCGGGCTGTGAACAGGGACCACGCTACCCGGCGGCGGGGGAGTGGTGGCCCGAATTGGACCGGAAATGCCGTGCCGTGTGGTGGCAATCCTGGACGGCCGAAGGCGCGATACAACTCAAGCGCACACAAACGGCCGACGTTTACAGGTTACTTGCCCGGGACATCCAGGGCGATCTAAGCGGAGCAGACGTCTATCTCGGCAAGAATAAAATCTATTCGGTGGACATTACCGAATACGACCCGGTTCGTCTTCATATGATCGTGCGGATCACCGACTTCAAGTCACGGAAAATCATCACGGAGACCTTCAAAGGGGACCCCGTAAAACGTAAGACGCTTGTGTCCCACGACATTGTCGAAACGGCTATGAGCGAGACATCATCGCCAGTTTCCACGCCCGCAGAAATTCCCAGAGATTAACACGCGGGGGGATATGGAATCTGAGCTTGATTAGTAGGAAGGAAGGGTAGATGTTCTCCGTAAGTCCCAGATGGGACGCCTTGCGGCGGAGTCTCGATGACTGCCCATGCGGATCTTCTAATGTTTAAAACGATGAGCCATTCGCCATAGGCGGGCCTATCTCCTAAGTCTTGATAAGTCAATATTTAATATTTAAGACTCGAACCTCTTATCTTCTCTTATCTTATGTTACCTTAATTTTCTCTTTGGCAGACCGTGACTAATCTGGGTACATCGTCAGCGTTAGTATGACTGGTGATTCGAAGGGCCGATTCACCTTCCAGCAGTTGGTGAGCGATATATGCGTGATCAGTAATAGGAGAGAATAGAATCGCTTTTGATAGGAATAGCATTGCTTGGTTTTCGGTGAGGAGCTGTAAGCCAACCACATGGTAGGAACGTTCCGTTTCTAATACGAGGTATTCCTTGTCGAGCAGCCGCTGTGCGATTGATTGTACCATACTGAGGCTTTGCTTTGACTTTTCAATATGAAAGTCCAGAAGTGGGATTTGGTTAAAAGAATCCGAACCTGTCCTGACTTTCGATAAAAAAGCGAGGGGATTGCTTGATGGTGGTTTCGCACATACGCGAAGAAGCCCGCCTTTGAGAACTTCTTTTCTTGATAGCCACGTACGATTTACAGAGTGTTTCTGATGGTAGCTAACAGCGTCGAGGATTCCGTCGATGGCAAGATGTGCACTCGCGCTCATTTCCAGCAATACTTCCAAGAACGACAACCGAGTAGTTTCTCTTGCTTTTGCAGCTCGCGCCACAAGCTGCTGCTCTTCTCCAGTTAGGCAAGCTCTTGCTTGGATGGGAGGTGGCACAGAGTACTGGGCTACGGCCATCTCTTGAACATCCGGCAAACTACTAATCACACCTGTATAAACTTCAGGTGCTGGTTTTCCGATGAGATTCTGCATTTCATCAACTATCATATAATATTCACTTAGTATGGGTGTACAGATCTCTCGATGTGGCGGAATTGATGGTACTCGAAGCCCTCAATTCGTTCTTCAGGAGTAAGTGTTCTTTCCGAAAGTTCGACTTCGGCCAACGGCCGCGGGCGGCCTGGAAGTTGTTCCGACACGCCCTCAACAAGCAAGCAGAAGAACTTGGACATCTGTTGATGCAGGCAATACGTTGCTCTGGTATTACCCTCGATAGCAACTAATCCGCTCGCTGTTTCTTCGACTACAGGAGGCGTGACAATTGAGAAAGAACCATCCTTCAACGCAATACGTAAGCTCCTGAAAGGTTTGACCTTGGCCGCTTTGTACTGCTTAGCCAAGCTTTCTATTTGCGAGTATTTATACGCTCTCGTATAGCCAGATATCACATTCAGATCTTGTGTATTTATGAATTTTGGTTTTATGCTGATACCATGCCCTTTGTACTGCGCAACATGGCTTTTCAGAGTGTGCGCGACTTTATCATCTGGATACTTAGTAATGGAAGGATGAAAATCAACACTTGTTTTCTTCCAAGCGGATGGTATGGCATTTAGGAGAGCTTTTACGGCCTCCTGGTGGTTTTTGGCTTCGTATCTTAACGCAAACGGCTTATAGCCGCTAGAGTCCTCGCCGAGGACCAAAGCTTCCAGATTGCTCTCGTCATGCACGTCTAGGAAGAATCCTCTAAGTGGCAACGTTTTTCTTTTTACAACACGAATTCCCAGGTTCTGAAGTAGCTTTCGTCGGTAACGTTCCTGCCGTATTTGTCTCTGATCACCGTGTGGAGGAGAGAGAAAAACCGTTACTGGAACGCTAGCAAGTGTCCATTGTAGGATTGTGGGGTACAGTTGCCATGCCCAGACAGTTTCATCGTGTAGAACTACAACGCCGGTTAAGTTGCTCGACCTCTTCGAGATGACAAGGTACAGTTCGTCTGGTCCAGAAATCTCATCTCTTGAGATGAACCGACTTTTATTTAACCGTGGTGCACTTCGTATAGCTGCCAGTATCTCAGTGGACGCTGGGCTCAGAGCTGGACGAACCTCTAGAGGCTTTTTAGCTCGTTGCCATTCAAAACGAGCAACTTTTATGCCTAACCAGTCCGATGGGATCTTTGCAGCCTTTGGGTCGCATACCACAAATGTTCTCTCTCTCCCAAGGCTTCCTACAAACAGACCAAGCTCAAAGACAACATTGTCGCGAGGAGCAGCGGCCTTTTTGCTGCGGCTTGTTACTATATCATCTGGCGTGAGAACCAAAACTGCAAATTCGCAAGTGCAGATGGTTGCCTCCAAATCCTCAATCGTGGAGTGAGAGAGTTTGAACACACCGCTTTCCCAGAGTGTTGTCTCACAGTCACGACTCAGATTAAGTTCAATTGCCCTGGCAATATCAAGGGATTCTGTTGACGATCCAATGAAAACTCTTGGCTTAAGCATTGTATCCAACTCAGCCTACTGGAAGACTAAACACTTCCTCGGAATTCCGTCGGAATTCCAGGGACACCATATATAATTCCATCCGATGTTTGAATCCCAAAATTGTCTTGCACGTTTCCTTGACGAAATCCCATACGTCTCCAGACAAATTCGCATCATGTTTCTGTTTCCACACCACATTAGAGTGTCCCGTGGAGAACGACATTACTTGCGTCTTCAGTCGCATCCTCAAAGCAGTTGGTTGATATTATACCCTTATTTTAGCCGGGATGAAAGACGTTTTCAAAATAAAGAAAGGAAATCGGGATATCAGGTGATCAGGGAGGGAGGATCAGGTTATCAGGCAGAGGTAGAATGGGCAGATTTTCTCCGTAAGTCCCAAGGACTGCCCATGCTGTTCTTTAAATAATCGTCCGCATTCCCTTGGGGACGCCTTACGGTGGGGCAATCCGCCCAAGGCGGCCCCATCCTACAGGCCCCGCCGAAATATTAACTTGAATCTTGTTTCCAGGGCGACGATAGGGTATTCTATAAGATATGCGAATCAGAGAGTTGATTTGGCCGGAAGATCGGGTCGCCCACATCGCCGAACATGAAATTCGGCCGCATGAAGTGGAAGAGATCTGTTTCGGGCGTCCATTGATTCTCCGGGGCAGATCAACAGGAAAGAATCCGGTCTATTACGTGTTGGGGCAGACGGCGGGTTGTCGCTACCTCTTCTGTGTCGTCATAAGCCTACCCGACTCGAAGGGCTATCCGGTTACCGCTCGTCAGATGACGGCGAAAGAGAAACGACGTTTCAAACAATGGAAAGAACGAATATGAGTAAGATTCCCAAGATTGATTCGATCGAAGAACTCGCGCGGTTTTGGGACACGCACGACATTGTGGATTTTGAAGAAGACCTTGAAGAGGTCGAGGAGTACATCTTCGAACGCAATACTGAGGCTGTGATGCGGATACGTTTATCAGCCGAGCAGGCCGAGGCGCTAAAACGTCTGGCGAAGTCCAGGGGCGTGAACGAAGCGGATATTGTCGAAGAATGGGTGCGCGAAAGGCTCCGAGCCTCCTGAAGGAATCCCGGGGACGCACCTTACTTTTTCTGAGGAGGTCTCCGGTTCATTTTCCTGGTAAAGCCCATTTGTCTCCCTATCAAATCGCATCTTTTCTCTGTTTTCACAGGTATGTATTTACTTCCGTCTTCAGTCGCATCCTCAAAGGTGTTGATTGATATGATACCCTTTTTGTAGCCGGGAAGAAAGGAAAGTTTTGAAAATAGAATTCAGAATACAGAATACAGGAGACAGAATTTCGGAAATCGGGATATCAGCACCGTAAGTCCCTAAGGGATGCCTTACGGTAGTGTCCTGTGGAGTGATCAGGGAGGGGGGATCAGGGCCACAGGTTACCAGGAAAATCGTCTTCGAATATCGAATAATCAATAATGAATTTCCAATATCGAAGGCTCATGGTGGGGCACAGTTCGATCCTGAGCTCACTGCCGAAGGGAGCCTCCACCCTACAAATCATTTTTTTTGTCATGTCGAGCTTGTCGAGACATCTGGCTGCAGACAATAAGCACCTTTCGTTCGAAACCAGATGCTTCGATTCCGCTTCTCTGAACTCAGCATGACAACAAAGACCATCCTTTTTGTTTTCCCCGCTCAAATGGCAAGTCAAGGAGGAAGAGGGGTTGGAATTTAATTCTTGTAATTCATAACTGTTAGCATC
Source organism: Sedimentisphaerales bacterium (assembly GCA_016934255.1). Classification (GTDB taxonomy): domain Bacteria; phylum Planctomycetota; class Phycisphaerae; order Sedimentisphaerales; family Anaerobacaceae; genus JAFGTG01. The sequence goes on along the minus strand of JAFGTG010000513.1, from coordinate 1,156 downwards.
TTATCTATTCAAGAATTGAACCGTGATCGCTCAGATGTTTTCTTGGCGCAGCCTATCTTCCGGCGGTAGAATATATCTATGGCCGAAGAAACGATCAAACTTTCGTTGGAACTGAAAACCCGGATTCGGGATGCATTGGAGCCGCTGCATCCGGAGAAAGTCATTCTTTTCGGTTCCCGTGCATGGGGCCAGCCGACGGCGGACAGCGACATCGACCTCTACGTTGTAACGCGGGATGATTTCATGCCCACGAGCTGGAGGCAAAAGCGCGATATCGTCCGGGCTGTGTCGAACTGCATCCTGGACCTGCGGCTCCGCTATTCCATCGATCTGCTCGTGCATACCAAACCGATGTATCAGAAATTCATCGAGACGAACAGCAGTTTCGCCCGCGAGATTATGAGCGAGGGGGCTCGATTGTTATGAAAAGAGCAACTGAGCAATGGATGGAATCTGCCGAGATGGATATCAATAGTATCGAGCACATTATCCATCGTGAGGACCTGACTCCTAATTGTGGCTTTTCATTCACAGCAATGTGTGGAGAAATGTTTTAAAGCGGTGCTCGAGGAGCATGGAAAGAAGGTGCCCAAAGAGTATTCCACCTTGAAGCTGTACGGATTGACCAAGGAGTTGATTCCGTTTGAAGTCGATACGGAGATACTGACGGATTTAGATGGTCTCTATGTCGAGTCACGCTATCCGGGCGAACTTGGATTGCTTCCGAATGGTAAACCTACGCTCGCAGATGCGCAACAGTTTTACGCTTTCGCTCAGAACGTTTATAGACAGATCGAACGGATGCTTTAAAACTCCGGGGGATTTCATACTTAGGTGTCCTGTGGAATTATCGGGAGGGGGGGATCAGGGCCTCCGATACTCAGGCAGAGGGTGCGATACATGTGATCCCTATGTTTCCCGCTTTGTGTCTCTGTGCGTTCTCTCAGCGCATCTTGCGGGTGATGCACATTCCCCATTTCGATGCATCCACGAACACGGTCTCCAGGTCCGGGTTCGTCGTGATCGCCTCGAAATACTTCTCCATCATATGCGCCTGGCCGGATGAATCGTGGCCAATGATCAAACCGCCCGGACGCACCAGGGGAAGCAGCTTGTGTAGATAGTCCGTAAACCCTTCCTTCTCCGCGTCAAGCAG
>JAFGTG010000046.1 GCA_016934255.1 Sedimentisphaerales bacterium | reverse complement strand
GCTTAACTTCGCATCGGGATCTTCCTTGGCCAGGTAGATCACATCTTTGTGCAGGGTTTCTTTGCCTTCATTCAGGTGCTGAACGAACGCTTTGACGCCATCCTCGAATTTAAAGACCTCTTTCTTGTCGTTTCTGTCGTCCCGGAAGGTAATCTGCAAGCCGCCGTTCAGATAGGCTAACTCCCTGATTCGCTTGCGCAGCGTGTCGTAGGCGAATTCGACGTCGCCGAAAATCTCTTCGTCAGGTTTGAAGACGATCTTCGTGCCGCGTTTCGTCGTTGGTCCGATCTCTTTCGTGACGCCCTTGGCGATACCCCTGGCGCACTCGAAATGAAAGTGTTTTCCATCGCGATACACGTGGGCTTCGAGCCATTCGCTCAGGGCGTTCACAACGCTGACGCCCACGCCGTGCAACCCGCCGGCCACCTTGTAGCTCTCACCGTCGAATTTACCGCCGGCATGAAGCGTTGTGAGCACGACCTCCAACGCACTTTTGTTTGCCTCCTTGTGCATCTCGACGGGTATGCCTCGTCCGTTATCTTCAACCATGCAACTGCCGTCGGGATAAATCTGCACGATGATGTTGTCGCAATAGCCGCCTAACGCCTCGTCGATGGAATTATCCAGCACTTCATAGACCAGATGGTGCAATCCCCCGCTGCCGCGGTCGCCGATATACATGTCCGGCCGCTTGCGCACCGCTTCCAGCCCCCCGAGAATTTTGATGTTACTGGCATCGTATTTATGTTCGTTCATATAATTTCTCTGCCTTTATCTTAATCAAGAGTCTATATCGCCCTTGTACTATTTACTGTAGGGGCAACTCCGTGTGGTTGCCCTAACTTAGGGCGGCCACATGGGACCGCCCCTACATATTCATGCAACGATGAACTTGATCTTTGTCAGTCGTACTCTCGGACATTGGTGTTGCAATTCAGCTAAAAGCTCCGAAGAGCATAATTGCAACTCATAGACGTACGACGGTGAATCTACTTGTATATTCAGTTGTCCCCCGGAAATATCCACGATCTCACAATGCTGCTGAAGCTCGGCCGGGAGCAAGTCACGCCACACATCATCGACCTGACTGAATTTAGCCTGTTGCGGTGAAATCTGCTCGGCTAAAAGTTGCTGCGCCACCTGCCCCAAACGCACGGCGCGATAGGACGGCCGTTGTCTCCGGTATGTGAGGGTATTTTGTATTTGCTCGATATCATCCATCATACACCGTCCATGGAAACGGTACCCCTCTTGCGTTCGACCAACATCCGCTATCCTAAGTTAATGGGCATTAGGACATAGAGAAATGTTGTGCCGCTCTTAATCAGGCCCGGCCGATCCGACTGGCCCAGCTCCAGCTCGAACTCAGGCGACGTGATAACCCGTAGAACGTCCAGCAGGAATTGCGGATTGAAACCGATCTCAATCGGGTCGCCCTTATAGCTGATGGGCATATCGACCTGCGCATCGCCGGTCTCCGGCGCCCGGCCGGAGAAGATAAGCTTGTCCTTTTGCACCGAGAGTTTAATCCCTCTCGATTCCTCGCTCGTCAACAGCGAGGCCCGGCGAACCGCACTGAGCGTCGCCTCGGTTGAAAGCGTCAATTTCTTATCATAATCGGTCGGGATGATATCTTCGTATTTCGGGAAGTTGCCCTCGACCAGGTTCGAGCTAATCACCACGTTGGCGCAACTCATCAAAATTTGATTGTCAACGAGCTTGACCGCGACGGTATCTTTCTCACTGGCTCCGATCTTATCCAGCAGACTCATCGCTTTGGCCGGGACGATCAGATTCTCCGGCGGCTTATCCTTCGGCGCCGCGGCCAGATTAACCCGGCTGCGCGCCAGTCTTCGTCCGTCCGTCGCAACCAGTAAGAGCTTCTTGTCTTTGAACTCCCATAATACGCCGTTAATGGCATACCGGCTGCTCTCGCGAGCCGTCGCAAACAAGCTCTGCTCGATGCCCGCCTGAAGATTATTCAACGGAACCTTAATCTCGCTGGCGCCATCAAAATCCGGGACGATGGGGTACTGGCCCGGCTCGTGACCGTAAATCGTATAATGGCTATCAGCGCCTTTGATCTCGCAGGCGGTGTCGGTGCTCTCCAAAACCAGGACCTCATCGACGCTCTCGCGAACGATGGCCGCCAGGCGGTCGGCCGGGACGATAATTTCACCTGGCTTATCGACCTGTACTTCGGAAATCAGGTAGTTAATGCCGACCTCCAGGTCCGTCGCACACATGCGTACTTCTTTTTCTTCGGCGACGATTTGCACGCAGCGAAGGATCGGCTTCGGGGTCCGGCTGGGTACGACGCTCGTCAGTAATCCCAGGGCCTCAGCAAGGGCGGAACGGTTAAAATTTGCCTTCATAATAAACCTCTGTGCTTATTTGCCAACTTGTGCCTAAGGTAAAGGGTCAAAATATCCGACTTTAACGCCAAATTATTAGCATTGTACTTTACACCCAAACACGCCGCTTGGCAACCTTTTTCCGCAAAAAAAGACGCTTTTCGCAAGTGAATTCCGGACTCTCCGCGGCCGGCGAATTCAGCCGGCCATGCCCCGTTACCATTCCCGTGGTGGCCTGGCCATGCCTTACGGCAAAACGGGAATCCACTCAAACTTCACACGAATGGATCCCTGCTTTCGCAGCACCGTAAGGCGTCCCGCGGAGGATGACAAAGTCCATTCTGCAACTGCTTTTATAACGACCGGGCGGCAACCTCACCCTTTAGAGCGTGTTCGGTGATTTTTACGGAGAATTTACTTTCTCTTATGTCAACCTTGAGGCTACGATAGTCGTCTGTACGAGTAGCTGGAGTAAGAACAATAGCCGAACTGGAAATGGAAACGTCGGATAACAGTCTTATAGAGGCCCATCGCCGGGGCGATCAAGATGCGTTCGGCGAGCTGGTCCGCCGTTACGGGGATGGCGTGCTGGGGTATTTAGTCAAAATGAGCCGGAATCGCGAACAAGCCGAAGACCTTTTTCAAGAGACGTTTAAACGCGTGCACGAAAAGGCCCATACCTTTCGCGGCTCGCATTTCAAGAGCTGGCTGTTCCGAATCGCCACGCACGTCGCCATCGACGGACTTCGCAAACGCAAGCGACAATGTGCCGTCTCGCTCAGTCAGCCACTCGACTGTCCCGACGGCGACAACTGTGAATCTCTGGAAACGATGACCGCGACGGACGAGTCGTGCGATCCGTCGGAGGAAGCGCAGCGGGCCGAGCAGGTCGAGATGGTCCGAGAGGCGGTGGCGTCTCTGCCGGATAGGCAGCGGGCGACGCTGATTTTGGCGTATTATCAGCAACTGAGCTACCGCGAGGTGGCGGCGACGTTAGGCTGCTCGACGGGAACGGTCAAAACGCAGATGTACCGGGCGCTAAGAACGCTGGCGGAACGGCTGCCAGAAAAATGAACAAAAGTGAGCTAAAGTGAACTAAAGTGACTAAAGTGAACTAAAGTGTCAGAGAAGCTGTCATTCTGAGCGCAGCGAAGAATCTTTGTTTCCCTGGCCAGATCCCTCGGCTTCACTCGGGATGACACTTACGTGTCACTTTAGGCACTCTTAACTTTCCCTTGTGACGGGGATAAAAAAATGAAACGTCATTTGACAGAGAAAGAGCTAATCGAATACCGGTTCGGGCTGGCTGCGGACGAACAGGCCGCCGCGAGCGCCGAGCACGTAGCCGGGTGTGCCGAATGCCGGAAACGTTTGGAGCAATTAGACCGAAAGTTCGCCGCACTGGACTTGTTGCGGGAAGACGTTCACGCCTCTGAGGAGTTGATCGCCCAGGTCGTGGAGCAGACCAAAGGGGTGGCGAAGACGAAAGTGGTCCCGTTTTACACGCTCAAGTGGATCGGGGCTGTGGCCGCGGTACTGGTCATTGGATTTGTGATATTCATGGGAGGCTTGACAGAAAAGAAACCGGCGCGTTTTGGAACAATGGAGAAATCGGATGTCGCGGACTCGGCAATGCGATCCGGGCAACTCGATGACCTGTCGGCAAAATCGAAGGGACATCCGGCGCCGACGAGCGAACCGAAACCGGATTCGCATATGTCTATGGCAGCCAAGGGAAATGGTGAGGGAGAAACAATTGTCGATTCGGAGTTAGAAGGACTTTACACGAGAACGTATGCCTTTGACGCATCGTCGGGCAAGGGGGTGGCCAGCGGAACTTTGCAGCCGACGGAACCTATCGATGCTGCAGGTGATTCCGGGATGGAATTCATCCCGGAGCAGCCGCCCTTTGCTCCGGCCAGTGCGATCGAATTAGTAACACTACCCCGGCGGGATAGCGTGCAGTTGACAATCTACAATACCTCCGATTTGGACAGTGTTATGAATGAAGTAACGGTTGAGGAAAATCCTCAACAGGATATCAGAGAAAATCGTGGGCCTCAAAGGCTGGCGACGATCATTCCGGATAGTCTGACGCTGGTGCGGGAGCGTCGGAACCTGACGCTGAAGAGGGGCTGGAACTGGCTGCAATTTATGTGGGCCAATACACTGATCGATCCGACGTCGCTGTCTCTGGAGCCGTTGGAGCAGGCGGACAAGATCGATATCCAGCAGTTGGTGTTTCCAGCGAGGCTGCGGGAGCTTGGCCGCTGGCTCATTCGTTCGGAGATCAGCGGCCAGGTACCGTTCGAGATCACGTACTTCACGAG
>JAFGTG010000512.1 GCA_016934255.1 Sedimentisphaerales bacterium | reverse complement strand
TTGGTGAGGGTGGCCGACGTGAACGTGGGAGAATCTCAGACGTTGACACTGCACGATGGTTCGAAGGCTACCGTTAAGCTGCTCGATTTGAAAGAGACGCGAGACACCGTGTGCTATGCCGTCCGGCGGGCAGAGGTGACGGTGGAAGTCAACGGGCAAACCGTTTCCCTCGTTTCATCGACGTACCATTTGCCCGTTACGGTCGCCGGCGTGCAGATCGACTGCCCAGTCACCAAGGGATACCTGCAAAAAAGCAGTAAGGAGAATGCCTGGGGGCTTCTTAAGGATGCCCGGCTTCGGCTCTGGCCCGTCGGCTCGCCCTGGATCAAGCCGGGTACGTTCGTCTATCCGGCCAAACAACGCTGGTTTGCCACCGATACGCAAATGGCCAACGTGCCGGTTTTCGTTGATGGAGGCGAACTGCCGGGTAAGAGAAGTATTTACTATCACTACGGCCTGGATTTCGGCGGCGCCGAAGGGATGGTCGATGTGGTCTCCGCCACCGATGGGTTAGTCGTCTCGGCCGGGACGGAAAAGCTGCCCGGCTACGACGATTCGCCTGTGAGACCCCGCTATGACGTGATTTATCTTCTGGATAACCGGGGCTGGTTCTATCGATACAGCCACCTGTTTAAAATCGACGATTCCGTCAAGCCGGGACGCCGGGTCGCAATGGGCCAGAAGATCGGCGTCCTGGGCAAGGAAGGCGGTAGCGGCGGATGGTCTCATTTGCATTTCGATATTAATTGCCGGCAGCCATCGGGTCTGTGGGGCATCCAGAACGGCTACGCGTTTATCTGGGAAGAGAATCAACGTGAAAATAAACCCGATATCATCGCCGTCGCTCGGCCTCACGCGCTGGCCTGGACGGGTGAAACCGTGGAACTCGACGCGACGCGATCCTGGAGTCGATGTGGCGATATTAAGAAATTCGAGTGGACGTTCTGCGACGGCACGAAGGCGACCGGTCCGAAGGTGAAACGCACGTATGACAAAGCCGGAGAGTACAACGAAATCGTCAAAATCACCGATGCGGCCGGGAAGGTGGATTACGATTTCGCCGTCGTCCAGATTATCGACAAGGAGGATCCCGATAAACTGCCGCCAACGATCCACGCGGCGTTTTATCCCACGTGCAATATCCATCCCGGCGACGAGATCACCTTCAAGGTGCGTTCCTTCCGCACTCAGCATGGCAGGGAAGTCTGGGACTTCGGCGACGGCAGTCCAAAAGTCACCGTGCACTCGGACGGTAACGCCAACGTGCACGATCCGAACGGTTACGCCGTCACGACGCATCGCTATAAAACGCCCGGAAATTATATCGCGACAGTCCGCCGAAAGAACGAACACGGTCAGGAAGCGATCACCCATCTGAAGATAGCCGTAACACACCCGATCCAAATCGTTGAGACCGATCAGGGCTTCGACGTCACGGAAGGGGACGCGAAGATTATGTCTTATCAGCGTCAACATAAAGCGTTGGATGGAAAATACACGCGCGCCGATTATATCCATCCGTTCTACGGTCTCGACGGCGAACTCTTGTCGGAGGACTTTCCACGCGACCATCCGCATCATCGGGGTATTTTTTGGGCCTGGCACCAGGTCTGGCTCGGCGATAAAAAGCTCGGTGATAATTGGGCCACCATCGACTTTTTCTGGGATGTTTATGACGCCAAGGTTCTCGACGTGGATTCCGAATCGCGTGCTCTACAGGTTCAAGTGCTCTGGAAGTCGCCGGCTTACACCGATGACAACGGACAAAAGAAACCTTTTGTGAAAGAGACGACGATCATCCGCATTTTCCGAGAAAAAGATGATATCCGCAAAGTCGATTTCCAGATTAGCCTGCTCGCTCTGGAGAACGACATTCGTCTCGGCGGTTCCGAAGACGCGAAGGGCTACGGCGGCTTCACGACGCGCATCCCTTTGCCGGACGGGCTTTCATTCATAGGCACGGACGGTCCCGTTGAGCCGCAGACGTTGGCTGTCGAAGGGGGGCCCTGGCTGGATTTCTCGGGCCGTTTTAGTGAGGATAAAGACAGCGGATTGGCCATCCTTTGCCATCGATCCAATCCCGGCTTTCCCCATAAGTGGATACTCCGAAGAAAGGGAAGCGCCCAGCTTCCCGTCTATCCCGGCCGCCATCCGGTTCCACTGTCGCGTTACCAACCGCTCGTTTTGCGGTACCGCCTTATCGTCCACCGAGGCAATGTGAACGACGTGAATCTCGATGCATTACAAACAGAATTCAACCACGAGCCACCCATATTCATCGGCAACAAATAAAAACAATTAACGTGGGCGGCCGCCTCACGCGCAGCTTGGGGATGGCTTTGAGGTTGCCGCTCGTCAATAAATGACACATCGCCTGCTCTGGGCAACCACAGGGGGTTGCCCCTACTGGAAGTGGCCCGTTGTCTGGGTAAGCACTTTCTTTCTACTTTCCGTGGTGAGTGTCGCCGTGCCGACTGTAATGAAACCTTTCTCCTTAACGTCGTCGGCGATTGAAACCTTCTCACGAGGGCGATTGTTCCCTTCCTGCCACAAACGTTCTCCCTCATTGACAATCTCAAGCTCTTTCAACGTCAGCTCGATCCGGTCGGCGAAGACCGTTGCCACTAAGTAGTTCACTTTGGGATTGTAGCCGAACAATCCGCCGTGTGCGATTTGCAGAACGTCATCGGCCTGCGTGCATGTAATCGCATGGACCTCGCCGCAGAGATATAAATCCACACCGTGTTTCTTGAGGGCCTGCCAGAACGGCGACTGTTGGCCGCCTTCCAACATCAAGCCGCTGGAGCTTTCCTTCGCGACCGGGCCGAGGATCGGCGTGTGCCCCATCACGATAACGTGTTCGACGCCGGAATTTTCAGTGAGGACCTGCTCGAACCATTCCAGTTGCTCTCCCGTGACTTTGGGCACAATGCCGCCCTGGGGGCCTTCGCCTTGTTCAAAGACATCGACGGAGACGCACAATGCGTTCTCATGGATAAACCAAAAAGCCGTACCCTTCATGCGAAGCGGGCCGTTGAACGGCATTTTGAGGTATTTTTGAAATTGCTTCTTGAAGGTCGGAACGAGATCCGCTTTATCCCCATGCCAGGGATTATCGCCGATGTCGTGATCGCCGATGGCGGTATAGAATTTGAGCCCGTGATCCTCCATCCGTTTAATCCAGGCGGGATAATACATGGACGCGTATTTCTTAATCCTGTCTTTGTCCGGCCAACGCCCCATCACGAGATCGCCCGCCACGAGAACAAATTCGGGATTCTCGGCCTTGATGGCCTTGAGGACATAATCCAACGTCTCTTCCCAGCCCGGCTGCGGGTACGTCAAGTCCACGTTCACGAAATCCGGAATGCTCACAAACCGCCAGGGCTTTACCGACGAGACGCCGCCGGCGGGCACTTCGGCTTTAGCCACCCACAAAATCGCGTTCAGAACCAGCTTACGGAACGGTTCCATGTGCCAGTTTCGCAGGTAGTGCCCGCCTGAGAAACCAAATCCCCGCCCGCCGTCGTCGCGCGTCGTCGCCCAGGCCAAAACCTTCTCCTTGGGATCGAAGGGTGGAAGGTTTCCTGTCATCAGATGCACGACGCGCGGATCATCCGAACGAAACCGGATATCAAAATACCATTCGTCCTCCGCGACGTACCCACCGCAACCCCGCGTAATCGGATGGTCGTTCTTGACGGGCGAAACCGCCACTGTATTGATCGGATTTTGCGAATAACCTCGCTCGTAACAGCCTCCCATCCACTTGATGAAGTCCGCTTCCTTGCCCTCGGGCGGTTCCACGGAATAATGGAGAAACGCCAATCCCACACCGCGTTCGGCCAGCTCATGAACCTTTGCGATCCGGCCCGGCTCATTGAGCGGATGCAATTTATAGCCGTCCGTGAGAAATATCACGGCGTCGGCGCCGTCCAGATCGGCGGGATTGTCCGGCCAGCCATTGTAATGGATCCTGATATCCAGCGGCTCGACGTCCGGCGCATCTTCCAGCGACGTCTTGAGTAATTCCGCATACTTTTCCCACTCATGGGTGCCCTCGCCGTGCGACGGTTTTCCGGCGATAAAGGCCACTTTTCGCGTTTTTTTCGTCTCAGGTGTTCGTTTGCACGAGCTAAGAGTAAAAATAACACCCAATAAACCGATCAGAAACGATAAAAGCACTATTTTT
>JAFGTG010000045.1 GCA_016934255.1 Sedimentisphaerales bacterium | reverse complement strand
GGCCAAATTCGGCGACTGTCAGATCGAACTTCAACTGATGGTGCCCCAGGGCTCTAATTCGGGCGTCTATGTGATGGGCGAATATGAAATCCAGGTGCTGGACAGTTGGGGCCGCGAGACAATGGGCAATGGCGATATGGGCGCTATTTACGGCGCTTCGCCGCCACAGGTCAACGCATGTCTGAGGCCGGGTCAATGGCAAAAATATATTATTGAATGGCAAGCGCCCAGGTTCGATGGAAATAATAAGGTGGAGAACGCGAAGTTCCTCAAAGTCGAGCTGAATGGTCGGGTGATTCACAAAAAAGACCTCGAGATGCCGAACCAGACGCCCGGCGGCGTGGCCGGAAAAGAGGCGCCGAGAGGTCCGCTCATGTTCCAGGGCAACCACGGGCCTGTGGCCTATCGCAATATTATCGTGAAACCTTTGAAGAAGTAATCCCATCGCGGGCGAGAGCGCTCACGTAAGGCATTTTCGCCCCGATGGTTGTGGATTTCGCGGAATCAAAAAACGTCAGGTGCGTGCTTGACAGTAGAACGGCCCGATGCTATATTGCACGACCGTTGGACTGAAAATGAAATTGTTAACTTTTTGGAGTGGTTAAAAGGACCATGAGCGATCAACAAACTGGTAAAGGAATCAACAGACGAAGTTTTCTGCGTTCCACCGCGGCCGCGGGAGCGGGTTTGGCTTTTTCACCGTTTTTAGCCCAGACCGGCGCCGCCGGAGCAGATACCATCAACGTAGCGTTACTGGGAGCCGGGGCCGAGGGTCAGGTCCTGATGGATGCCTGTCGAAACATTCCCGGTATCCGTTTCAAAGCGGTTTGCGACATCTGGGAAGATTACAACCAGAAGCGTGTTTCCCGTATGCTCAAGGCCTATCGCCACGAGCACAATAAGTACGTGGATTACAAGGAGATGCTCGCCAATGAGAAAGACCTCGACGCGGTGATTATCGCTACGCCGGACTTTTGGCATTCGGAGCATACAGTAGCCTGTCTCAAAGCCGGGCTGCACGTCTATTGTGAAAAAGAGATGTCCAATACCCTCGAAGGCGCCAAGAAGATGCTCGAGGCGGCCAAAGAGACCGGCAAGCTGCTCCAGATCGGCCACCAGCGCCGGAGCAATCCGCGGTATCGACATTGCTACGAGAAGCTGATCGACGGCGCGAAGCTATTGGGCCAGATCACTTGCGTCAACGGGCAGTGGAACCGCAGCAAAGCGGCTTGTGAAGATCTGGGCTTCCCCAAGAATGCCGTCATCCCGGATGCGACGCTTGAAAAGTACGGATTCAACTCGATGCAGCAGTTTAGAAATTGGCGCTGGTACAAAGGCCTCGGAGGCGGCCCGATTGTGGACCTCGGCTCCCACCAGATTGACATTTATAGCTGGTTCCTCGGCTCCAATCCCAAGGCGGTCATGGCCAGCGGCGGCGTCGATTACTGGAAAGGGCACGATTGGTACGATCACGTGATGGTTATATACGAGTATCCCGTCGGCGATCGGACGGTCAGGGCGTTTTATCAGACGATTACTACCAACAGCAGCCAGGGATATTTCGAGACCTTCATGGGTGACGAAGGTACGCTGGAAATTTCAGAAGCCTCCGGACGCGGCACGGCTTATCGCGAAGCCTGGGTACCCGCGACGGATTGGGACAAGTGGGTCAAGATGGGTATTATCAAGGCGACGGAAGAGCCGGAAGAGGAAAAGACCGCCGGCGATGCGGTTTTGGACTCGCGCGAGTCGCCGAAGCCGCCCAGCTATGATATTCCGGTCTCGATGGACAATAAGCCGTACCACCAGCCGCACCTTGAGAACTTCTTCGATGCCGTCAAAGGCAAGGCCAAACTGAATTGCCCCGGAGAGATCGGGTACGAAACGGCTGTGACGGTGCTGAAGGTGAACGAAGCGATCGAAGCCGGAAGGAAGCTGGAATTCAAGCCCAGCGACTTCGAAGTGTAAGGTTTCGTTTGAATAAACCATTATATAAAATGAAGATTTGGTGCATTTGAAGGAAGGATTGTGCGACCCTTGAAAAAAGGATGGATAATCAGAGGCGCTCTATGCGTACTAACGTTGTGCCTTGTCGCCAGAGCGGGCGAGAGTGAGCCGCCGAAGCTTTTGGGCGACGAAAGCGACGGCAGCAGGGCACATCCCATTCATCGTATCGAACTATTTGCCGAGCCGAGCGAAGCCGGCAAGGAACCCATTAAGGTCGATCCGAACATCAATCCCGAGGAAGAGGTGCTCTTGCCTTTTTCGACGCGGCTCACTTGCGGAGAATGTCATAGCTATGGGATTATCTCAAGCGGCTGGCATTTTAACGCGGTCGATCCGAACATTGAGCACGGCCGGCCGGGTCAGCCCTGGCTCTACGTTGATGCGCGCACGGGCACGCAGATCCCTCTTTCTTATCGTTCCTGGCCGGGAACGTATAAACCGGCGAAGTTTGGCTTGAGCGATCATGAGTTTACGAAGATCTTCGGCCGGCAGATGCCGGGTGGAGGACCTGGAGAGATTGATGATCCGGACGAGGTCATGCGTCAGTACGTTACCGGCAAGTTGGAAATTAATTGCCTGGCTTGCCATAACGGCGATCCACGACAGGACCAGGGGGGCACGAATGGTTATGCCGTTCAGGTCAGCCGGGGGAATTTCCGCTGGGCGGCCGCCGCGTCGTCCGGTTTGGCGACGGTCACGGGTTCCGCCAACGATATGGATGATATGTACGATCCGTATGATCCTTTCTCGGTCGAATCGGCTCAGAGCGGAAAGAAAAAGCCGCCGATGATCACGTATCACAAGAACGTGTTCGACTATGAGAACACCGCGTTCCTCAACATTCACAGGGAAGTGCCTTCGCAACGGTGTTACTTCTGTCACTCGAACCTTTACATCGGGGAGGAGCATACCGAAAAGTGGGCGTGCGACGAGGATATCCACATGAAGGCGGGTATGACCTGCGTGGATTGCCACCGCAACGGAATCGCCCATAATATCAACCGTGGTTACCCTGGTGAAGAAAAGACGTCGTCCAACAAGCTGATAGCGACGTCCTCTTGTGAAGGTTGTCACTTGGGAGATAAATCCACATCCGATCCGACCGGCGGGCGTTTGGGCGCCCCGGTTCCCGAACATCGCGGTTTACCGGCGGTGCATTTCGAGAGACTGACCTGCACAGCCTGTCACTCGGGGCCGTGGCCTAAGACCGAGCCGCATGTAACCAAAACGTCCATCGCTCATCGTCTCGGAACACCCAACGTGAACAAGGATCCCAAAATGCTTCCGCATATTGCCACGCCTGTTTTTGCCAAACAGGAGGACGGCAAAATCGCGCCGCACAAACTCGTTTGGCCGGCTTTTTGGGGCGTTTTCGAAGGCGAACAGGTCGAGCCGATTGATTTCGATACCGTCAAAAAGGTTATCGGTGACTTGTTCGAGAAAGAAGAGCTTCCGTTCTCCGGCGACTGGCCCGATTACACGGCGGAACATATCGAAAAAGGCCTGACGGCGCTGAAATCCGCCGGGAAAGCCGTTTACGTCGGCGGCGGAAAACTTTACAGCCTCGACGATTCGGGGAAATTGAGCGAACAGGCGGATCACCCGGCGGCCAAACCTTATATGTGGGCCATCGGGCATGAGGTCCGGCCCGCCGCTCAGGCTTTAGGCATTCGATATTGCACCGATTGTCACGGTACGGATGCACCGTTCTTCTTCGGCGACGTCACCATTGATACGCCCGTTGCAGCGGATCGTCAGGCGAAGAAGATGGTTGACTTCCAGGATATTTCTCCGTCCTATGCCTGGGCGTTCGCTTTTTCGTTTGTGTTCCGTCCGATGATGAAGATGGTTGTTCTGGGTGCAAGCGCCGTTATGGCACTCGTTCTGTTGTTCTACGCGCTGAAGGCCCTGGGCTGTGTTGTGAAGGTTCTGGGCGGAAAAGATTGATTAATTCCTTTTAATTCATGTGAGTGATATGTCCCGATCAATTTCGAAGTACAAACGTAGCCTCGTAGATTACCTCAGGATATTAGTCTATCTGGTAGCAGTGTTTTCCTTTGTGGTATTGGCGCTGACCGGTTTTTATCCGGTCCTTGTTTTGGGCGAGCACATCACGGGCTATCTCGTGATGATTCATGCGACGTTCGCGCCGGTCTTCGCGGGTTGCTTGGCGGTTCTGGCGGTCATGTGGGCGCGCCAATGCCGTTTCACACCCGGAGATTTGCCCTGGTTTGAGCGTCTCGTTCAACGTCTTACCTTAACTGAAGGAGACGAGGCGAGGCAAAATAGAAACTCCTGCCTCGGGCAGAAGATCACTTTTTGGCTGATTATCTTTTTGGCCTTGCCCTTGGGCTTGTCGATACTTCTGAGTATGTTTACGCTGTTCGGAACGTATTGGCAGGAGATGCTTTTGATGATACACCGTTATACGGCGTATATTTTTACCGTGGTGGTTGTCGTGCATACGGTGCTTTTACTTCGGATGAGAGCAAAATAATAGTATCCAAATTCACCGTTCTTTCATATACTTACCAGGGTCGCGGCACATAAGGGTCGCGGCCCTTTTTAATAGCCTGACACAAATGAAAGCCTTATCTGTGATGATGAGGTTTCGATATATATTCTTTTTCTTAGGCATAAGGGGTTCCTCAGAGGAGCCGGAAAGGAGAGAAAGCCGATGGAGAAGGTAAATGTCGCTGTGGTCGGGCTGGGTTTTGGCGCCGAGTTCATCCCCATTTATCAAAAGCATCCCGATGCCGAGTGTTACGCGATTTGCCAGCGGAACGAGGCGCACCTTAATGAAATTGGCGACCAGTTCGGCATCGAAAGGCGCTTCACCCATTTCGAAGATCTCCTGAGCATCGACGAGCTGGACGCCATCCACGTGGTGTCACCGATTGCCGATCATGCCTGGATGTCACTGGCGTCATTGAAGGCGGGCAAGCATACGGCGTGTACCGTCCCGATGGCGACCACGACGGAGGATTGTCTTGCTCTCGTCGAAGCCAGAGAGCAGTCCGGCAAGGTTTACATGATGATGGAAACGGCGGTTTATACTCGTGAATTTCTCTATGCGAAGGAGCTGGTCGAGTCGGGGCAGTTGGGTAAGATACAATTCTTGAGAGGCTCGCACCAGCAGAATATGGGGCTGCCGGGCTGGCCGGACTATTGGTATGGTTTTCCTCCGATGCACTACGCCACACACGCTGTCAGTCCGTTGCTGTGGCTTGCAGGCGCCCGCGCCGAGTCGGTCGTCTGCCACGGGTCGGGTCGGATCAATGAAGACTATGCCAAGCGATACAAAGCTCCTTATGCAATCGAGTCCGCTCTTGTTAAGCTCGCCGATTCCGATTTGGCCTGCGAGGTAACGCGTTCTCTTTTCGATACGATTCGGCAATACAGAGAAAGCTTTGACGTGTATGGCACGAAGCTCTCGCTCGAGTGGGAACAGACCGCGGGCGAAGGCCCGGTGATTTATTCCGGCTACGAAGACGCCAAGCGCGTCGAGGTTCCCGACTACGGCCATCTTCTGCCGAAGGAGATTGCGCCCTTTACGGGACATGGCGTGTACGACGAGGAGCACGAGCATACCTCTTTCATCCAGGGCAGTGGTCATGGTGGTTCGCATCCTCATTTGACGCACGAGTTCGTCCGCGCGATTGTCGAAGGAAGAGAATCGACGGTCGATGCGAAAACCGCGGCGAACTGGACGATGACGGGAATCTGCGCTCACGAATCCGCGATGAAGGACGGCCGGAGAATCCAGATCCCGAAGACGGATTAGCCGTTTTTCCGAGCGGATAAATTTCATCACAACCGCCAAAAAAAGTGGTTGTCTTCGGTTATAACGGTTATATTAATTAGGGCAAATCCCGGCAAGGTGCCGGTGGACGATAATCGATGGTGAATTAATTAGGAGAAGAAATCATGAGTAATGGAGCATTGCCGGATTATGTGAGTATGGCAAAGCCGAATCCGTTGGCGAACCGAGCTCCCTGGTACAAGAACACGGCACCGACGTATGCGGGTATTTTCTTGTGGTTCGTGTTTTGGAGCCAGGCGCCGTCCGGCGGCGCCGGCGAACCCGGCGGCGTGTTGAGCCAGGGTGTTGGTGTAGCGCTTCTTGGCTTGGTTATCTCGGCGCTACTATGCCACTTCCTGTTCTACATGGTGCCGGGTCTGCTGGGTATGAAGACGGGTCTTCCCCTTTACGTTGTGGGGACATCGACGTATGGCGTGCAGGGCGGTTTCCTGATGCCGGGCTTTCTGATGGGCGCCCTTCAGTTCGGCTGGCTCGGTGTAAATGCCTTTTTCGCATCGCAGGCGATTGCCTCTTCCTTTGACGGGGGTGCGGCCGCTACGAAAGTGATTGCCGTACTTTGGGCGGCTATAGCGGCATTCGTCGGATTGAAAGGGATCCAGTACGTCGCCAAAGTGGCGACGTTCCTCCCGCTCATCCCGCTGGTGATCCTTATCATCCTTTTGGGCAAAACGTTGGGCGGTATCGGTGATTTCGACGCCCAAGCCCTGGTTGCCGCCGCTACGGCGGAAGGAGAGCCGACGGCTGGTTTGAGTTTCTTTGGCGTCATGGCATTAAGTATATCGTTTGTCGTGGGTTTCTTTGCGACGGCGGGGGCGGCCGGCGTTGATTTCGGCATGAACAGTAAAGACGAAAAAGACGTCCAGATGGGTGGTCTGATGGGAATCGCTCTGGCAACGATTATTTCGGCCGGAGCGGCTATTCTGATCGCCGCCGGGGCGTTCGGTGCAACGGGCAAGTATGCGATGAATCCCGCCGATTCCGGTTTTATGGGAGACGTCATGGGTTCAGCGGGAACCGGTAAGACCATGGGCTTGCTTTTAGCGATTGCCGCTTTCCCGTCGGCCTGTTTCTCGTCTTTCATTGCCGCGAATAGTTTCAAGACCACGCTGCCCAAGGTGAATCCGTTCATATCTGTGGGCATCGGCGCCGCGGTGAGTATTATTCTTGCAGTCACGGGCTGGGCGGGCCAGGCGGGTGCCGTCTTTACCGTTATCGGGGCGTCATTCGGCCCGATTTGCGGTGCGATGATGGTTGATTATTACCTCGCGGGTAAAAAATGGGCCGGTCCGAGGGCCGGTTGGAATATGGCCGGATGGATTTCGTGGGCCGTTGGTTTTGTCGTGGGTATTTTACCGCTCGTAAGCAGTGTAAAAATCCCCGCGGCACCGCTGGTGGCCTTTATCGTGGGCGCCGTACTTTACTTCGCCCTGGCCAAAGCAGGCATGGAATCGAAGGTCATTGAGATGCCCGCGGTTCCGGCGGAATAAGCGAAGAGCGGCTGAAAGGCTGATCGCTCTGTGGATTCACTGCTACGCTATCAGTAGGCAGATTGAATACGGCAGGGATTCGATAATAGGAACGAATCCCTGCCGTGTTTTTTTAGGTGAACTTGGGCTTGATGCTAAGTATTTTTCTGATAGATGTTTACGTCCTTTTTGTTTCCAGTAACGGCTTAATACGGGACGCAAAAGGAGGAAAAAAAATATACTTTTGTATGCCTTGACAACGTCCTACAAATAGGATAGTATCTCCAACTTACTGTGGTGAATAGTTGTTGCTGATGACGTGTCATTTTATCAGTTCTTTAGAATGTTGAAAATTTCGAGGTGGAAAGAACAATGACTAAGAAAGATTTTGGGTCGGTCGTGAAAGTGTTTGTGTTGTGTGTGCTTTGCTTATGCATCGTTTCATCGTGCAAGAAAGCGACGGATGAGCCTGAACCGAAGAAGGAATCGGAACAACCGGTCGTGAGTGCAGCGAAGACGGAAGAGCCCGCACCCACCGCCGCGCAACCGGCCCCTGAGACGCCTGCGAAAGAGGAGGAAAAGCCGGCTGAGGCCCCGAAGGAAGAGCCGAAAGAAGCCGAGACTCCGTCCTCTAATACGGCCGGTTATGTACCGATCAACATTGAGCTGCCCAAACCCATGTTTGTCGGCACGCCTCAGGATACGAAGGTGGATAATCTCGAAAAGCCGCTGGGCAAGCCCCGTCCGCCATTTTTAGCTCCCGAGGGTACCAAGAACGTTGCTTCCGGCAAATCCATATCCGGCAGCGATGAGGAGCCGATTATCGGCGAGCTGGAAATGATCACCGATGGCGACAAAGAAGCCGCCGACGGTAGCTATGTCGAACTCGGCCCGTTTGTCCAGTATGTGACGCTCGATCTCGAAGCGATGAACGAGATTTACGCCATTGTCGTCTGGCATTATCACAAGCAGGCCCGGGTGTATTTCGATGTGGTCGTGCAGTTGGCCGATGATAAGGATTTCATTACGAACGTCAAAACCGTGTTTAATAACGACATCGACAATTCGGCGGGCCTCGGCGTCGGCAAGGATATGCACTACACGGAGACGAATGAGGGCAAGCTGATCGATCTTTTATCTCAAGGCAGTCCGAAGGCACGTTACGTCCGCCTCTACAGCAACGGCAATACCAGCAACGAATTGAATCATTATATTGAGGTCGAGGTTTACGGCAAGCCGGTAAATTAAAATGACCAAAAGATGTTGCGTCCTTATTTTGGCCGCGACAGTTGTTGCGCTCGTGCTGCGTTTGCCGCGGCTCCAGCAGCGGCCTTTGCACGGTGACGAGGCGGTTCACGCTGACAAGTTCCGTTTACTGCTGGAAGAGGGTTACTATGAATACGATCCCGTAGAGTATCACGGGCCGACGCTCAATTACCTAACGTTGATTCCCGCTAAGCTCGCCGGCGCTACGAAGCTGACCGAGGTGACGGAATTCACACTCCGGATTGTGCCCGTATTTTTCGGAGTGTGTCTCGTATTATTGCTCTTACTCATGACCGGAGGCTTGGGCAAGGGCGCGGCTTTTTATGCCGCTGTCTTGACTGCCATTTCGCCGGCGATGGTTTTTTACAGCCGCTATTACATCCAGGAGATGCTTCTGGTTTGTTTCACCTTCGGTACGATCGTTTCCGGCTACCGATATACCGTTAACAGGAAGATGATCTGGGCCGTACTGACGGGGATGTTCCTGGGCCTGATGCACGCGACTAAAGAGACGTGTGTCATCGCCTTCGGGGCGATGTTCCTGGCTTTGGTGCTTACCCTGTTGATGCAGCGTCGGAAAGGTGCTTTCGTCAATGCCGTTAAACCGTCTCACCTGGTGGGTGGTATTGCAGCCGGTGTGGCTGTCTCGACTTTGTTCTTTTCATCGTTTCTATCTCATCCCGAAGGCATCTTGGATTCGATTCGCACATACACTACCTATTTGGACCGGGCGAACCAGACGAGTTTGCACATTCATCCGTGGCCTTTCTACCTGAAAATGCTCGTTTTCTTTCGGTACGGTAACGGGCCGTTCTGGAGCGAGGCGCCTATTGTATTTTTGGCCATCGCTGGTTTCATTGCGGCCATGACAAAAAAAGGGACGTCTTTCGCGAATGGTCCGCTTGTCCGCTTCCTTGCATTCTATACGCTCTTTTTAACGGTCTTCTATTCATGTATTCCGTATAAAACGCCCTGGTGTATGCTGGGTTTTTTGCACGGCATGATCCTGTTAGCCGGAGTCGGCGCGGTTTTCCTGGTAAGGCTGTCCCCGAATGTTTTGCCGCGTTTGATTGTTATAGCGTTTTTGTTCGAAGGGTCCGTTTATCTCACGTGGCAGGCGTATCTGACCGAATATAAGTATTATGCGGACAGTCGCAATCCGTATGTGTACGCTCATCCGACCACGGAAATCTATACGGTCGTACAGAAAATCGAAGAATACGCGAGCGCTCACGAGGCCGGCTACGATATGCCCATTGATATTATTTGTCCGGGCGATGACTATTGGCCTCTTCCCTGGTATTTACGGTCGTTCAGAAAAGTAAGTTGGTTGAACCATGTTGTTAAGGATGCAAATTCGTCACCGCTCATTATTGCCTCTCCCGAAGTCGAAGGGGCGTTAACTGACAAGCTCTATCGACTCACGCCTGTGGAAAAGCGCCAAATGTATTTATTTTTATTCGATGAGCCGTATTATGTCTGGTTGCGTCCTGAGGTTAAATTACTCGGTTACGTGAGGAAGGATTTATGGGACCGTTTTCAACGCCGGCCCACAGAAGAACCGCAAGCACAGACGGATGGTGAGAAATGACAGAGCAGCCGCAAGAGCCTTGTTTCGTTCGATCCAACGGCGCTCCGATTCCCAATATGAGACGCTTCTCCCACGAAGCCATGGCGACCATCTTCGAGCTGATGATCATTCACGAGGACGAGCGTTACGCCCGACAAGCC
This sequence comes from Sedimentisphaerales bacterium, assembly GCA_016934255.1. Classification (GTDB taxonomy): domain Bacteria; phylum Planctomycetota; class Phycisphaerae; order Sedimentisphaerales; family Anaerobacaceae; genus JAFGTG01. The sequence continues at coordinate 2,198 of JAFGTG010000045.1, read as the reverse complement.
GCTACCGCCGCGTTCGATGAAGTGGACCGACTCGAAAGGGAACTGAGCCGATTCATCGAAAATAGCGACATAGCGAGAATCAACAACCTTCCCGTCAACCGGTCGTTGTTGCTTGGCCTGGACGCTTTCGAGTGTCTTAAGGTCAGCGTGCAAATGTATCACGAGACAAAAGGGGCTTTTGATATTACCATTGGTTCTCTTTTAAAATGTTGGCGCGATGAGGAGGGAAATCCACGTACACCTTCGGAGAAGGAACTCAATTTCGCTCGCTTACATACCGGCGGCCATCTTATTCGACTCGACGAGCGGGAGCATACGATCCAACTGGCGGCCAGCCCTGTGTTGGTTGACCTCGGCGGTATCGGCAAGGGGTACGCCGTGGATCGTGTGGCCGATCTGTTGCGTGAATGGAGCATCGAGACGGCGTTGATTTCCGGCGGTTACAGCTCGGTCCTCGCGCTGGATGCGCCGCCGGGGACGAAGGGCTGGCCTCTGACCCTAAGCGATCCGATCGACCGTACACGCATATTGGCGCGTCCTCATCTTCGCGCCGGAGCGCTTGGGGGCTCAGGCGTGAAGAAAGGCGGGCACATTATCAGCCCGCGTACGGGCCGGCCGATTGAGGGTAAACGCGCCGCGTGGTCCGCCGCCCCGGACGCCGGGACAGCCGATGCGCTTTCAACGGCGTTTATGGTCATGGATACCGATGAAATCCACCGGTATTGCTCGCTTCATCCGGACCGGCGGGCAATGGTCATGTTGATGGAACCGGATGAGAAGATGCAGAAAGACAAAGTCCTTCATTTTGGTTCCTGGCCCGAAGAAGAATTGGTCCAATGAAGGTTTGTCGACTTTTCTTATTTCTTTGACATGATCCGCCGTATCGTCAGCAACTCCGACAAAACGCTCCATGAGCTGCGCGTCGGTGAGAGTCGGCTGTCGCGGTCGCAGGTCCAGTCGATGGGAAATTCCTTAATGCGGTAACCTTCTTTCTGCGCTCGCATAATAATTTCGATATCGAACGTGAAACCATCGATGACGGACTCGCCGTATAAATGGCGGGCGACGTCGCCTTTGTATATCTTGAAGCCGCATTGCGTGTCGGTGAACTCGGCGGGGATTTTCATATCTCGGACCACGAACCAATGGAATATTTTAGAACATACGCGCCGATAGAAGCTCTGTGTTTTTTCGATACGGCAGCCGCAGGTTTTTCTCGATCCGTGAGCGATATCGCATGTCCCGCTTTTCAGCAATTCCAGTCCCCGTAATGTGTCCTCGTAGGGCACGCAGCAGCCGCTGTCGGCGAACATAACGAAATCGCCGGTGGTGTGGTTGATGCCCGTACGGACGGCGTATCCTTTGCCGCGATGAGCTTCATAGCGGAGGACGTTCCGTTTGATATTGGATGGGATCTTAACGCTTCTTGCGATCTCGGACGTGTTATCTTCACTACCGTCATCGACGACGATAATTTCGCCTTCGAGCTGATGGCTGTCTAAAAAATCCGCCGCCGCCGCGATGTCTCGAGCAATTTTATTGCTTTCTTCAAATGCCGGTATAACGATAGATAAATCCATCAATGAATTATATACGAAGGCGCCGTGTCTTTACAGCGCCGATGTATTCGTTTCTTTCTTTTCAAACGGTTTTTATGATGCTTTGACAATATCCTTGTTGTTTTTGGCCTTGAAAATTCGATTGGAAGTCAAAAATTTTGTCTTGGTCAAAAGGTCCGAAACGTCCTTTTTGATAGCAACGGTCATATTTCGTTGGTCCGACAGTGCGGCGCAGGCCTTCTCGAAGATTTTCTGCGTTAACGGGCAAGACAAGTCGGCATCACTGACGATCTTAAGAAACCGTCGTTTGTGTTTGTCGGTGAAGTCCTCCCCCTGCTTGAGCATGATATATACCTCGTACAAAGCAATGAGATACACCACCGCCAATTCCACAGCAAGCCGATAGTATTTGATGTAATTGACGTTCTTGATGTACTCCTGGTACATTTTGGAATTTTCTTTATCCTGACGGTACTCCGCGTCCGCTTTTTTGTAAGGCCCGACTTCCTGGCAAACCCGCAACGTCAACAGCAGGTTATCGACGGAATTCTCGATATCCTCTTCGGACGGACATGATCCATAGGTCTCCACGAAACCCCGCTGCAGGAAATAGCGGAACCATTCCTCGGCGTTTGTCGT
>JAFGTG010000511.1 GCA_016934255.1 Sedimentisphaerales bacterium | reverse complement strand
ATACGGGATGCCGTTTCCGAATATTATGTACACGGAGGCCAAAGCGATTTGGAACGAAAATATGATTTATTGCATGAGCCTTTCCAAACTCGGTTTGCCGGCCGTACGGACGGGGATTGTTGTCGCCGATGAGGACGTTGTTACATTGATATCCAAAATGAATGCCGTGATGAGCCTCGCACCCGGCGGTGTGGGCGCCGCGCTCGCTATAAATTTAGTGAGAAGCGGCGACATTATGTCACTGAGTCGCGATGTGATTAAACCTTTTTACGAGAAGAAAGCACAGGTCGCTCTGGATGACGTCGTTAAGGCCTTGCACGGGGTGGATTTTCACGTGCATAAGCCCGAAGGGGCATTTTTCCTGTGGCTTTGGTTTCCGGGATTGCCGATTACGTGTATGGACCTATATCAGCGGTTGAAAGCAAGAGGCGTTTTGGTTGTGCCCGGCCATTATTTCTTCCCCGGACTCAAGGAACAATGGCCACATAAGGATTAATGTATTCGCGTGAATTATTCTCAGGATGCGGAGATATTTGCCGCCGGCATGAAGATTATCGGTGATGAGGTCAAACGAGCTTATCGATCCGATACGTGATATCCCACCGCGTGCGCCAGTAACGACCTCGAAGTGATTTTCACATTAAGTGCCGCGTTATTTGTGCCGATAACCATGACGAGAGCGTTGGGTCTGAAGAACCAGTTCCGGGAGTAGGAAAATGCACGCAATACAACGTCTATCGAGAACCGGCTTCTCGCTGGTGGAGTTGGCGGTGATCTCCGTGCTCATCGGCATCATGGCCGCTTTTACTCTGCCGAGGTTTCGGGCCGCCGTCGAGCGCTCGAAGGCCGCGGAAGCGTTTAACTATCTGGCATGCGTCCAGGCGGCTCAAGAGCGTTATCACTCGCGCCAGAACACCTATGCGGACGATTTAAGCGATTTAGACATCAAGCTGACGGCCCCCCAATATTTCTCGATCGGATCGATTCGTGCCGGCGGCACCGATAGCCTGGAAGATTCCTGGACGCTGTCTCTAACGCGGTTCGGCGCATCCGCGGGATATGGCGAATATACGGTTACCTTCAATGAAGAGGGTTTTGACGAAGAAAGCAGTACGATCGTTGACCATCCGGATATCAATCCCATGCAAAGCTAACTCAACGATACGAATCACACGGGATTGACGGCGCCCCGCTGGTTCAAATTACAGCGCGACGTGTCGGGGAACTTCTCCGTGTCTCATTCAGCCAATGGCACGACCTGGGAGCCCATACAGGATGCCACACCCGAGTCTATTCCAATGAGCTCAACGGTTTATCCCGGTTTGGCGTTAATCAGCCATGACGATATACATCGACGATATTCGTTTGTATCCGTAAAGAAGTGACTAAAGTGAGCTAAAGTGACTAAAGTGAGCTAAAGTGAGCTAAAGTTAATTGTGGCCAGTCAAAGCCGCTCTTCACTTTAGGCAGTTTTTCTTTATCGATCTTCTGATTTAGACAACGATTGTGGTCTGTTGCATTTACCTGTACAATGTCGGGAATGATGATCGTCGGGTAATGTGATAATGGAGCATCTGAAAAAACACTGCGGGTCAGTTTTATTCTGCCTGTCCATCCTCATTGGTCTTTGGGCGGCCAGTGAATGCAGCTACCTCGTTTTCCATAGTATTGCCGAGATATTTAGCATCGTCGTGGCCTGCGGCATCTTCGTGCTGGCCTGGAACAGCCGTCGCTTCGTACAAAATCATTATCTTCTCTTCGTCGGAATCGCCTATTTATTTGTCGCGGGCTTGGATCTGCTTCATACACTTGCATACAAAGGTATGGGCGTGTTTCAGGGATTCGGATCCAACCTGGCCACTCAGCTATGGATTTCGGCACGTTACATCGAGAGTGTCTCTCTGCTCGTCGCGGCTTTTGTTATCCGTCGAAAATTTAAAATTCATGTCGTACTCGTTATTTATGGCGTAGTGGTCACGATCTTGTTGGCGTCCATCTTCTATTGGAAGATATTTCCAGTATGTTATGTTGAAGGGACGGGACTGACGCTTTTCAAAAAGGTCAGTGAATATGTCATCTGTATTTTGCTGCTGCTCTCGATTGGCGTGCTGTTGAAGCGGCGATCGGAATTTGAACCCTATGTGGTCCGGTTGTTGGCCGGTTCCATTGCCGTTACGATTGTTTCAGAATTAGCATTCACGCTTTACGTTAATGTCGAAGGCTTTCCGAACCTGATCGGTCATTATCTGAAAATCATTTCGTTCTATCTCATATATAAAGCGATTATTCAAACCGGTCTGACGAGGCCTTTTGATTTGTTGCTCAGAGACTTGAAACACAGTGAAGAGGCGCTCAAGGCGGCGAAAGAGAATTTAGAAATCGAGGTGAGTGAGCGGACGGCCCAGTTGCGGCAGAGCATCGAAAAGCTTCGAGAGACCGAACTGCGTTACAGAACGGTTGCGGATTTTAACTATGACTGGGAATACTGGGAAAATCCTGATTGTTCGTTTCGATACGTTTCCCCCTCATGCGAGCGCATTACCGGCTACGCGGTGGATGAATTTGTAGCCAATCCCAAGCTACTCACAGACATCATTGTGGCGGAGGATATGCACGCATGGAAGCAGCATCGTGAACAAGCTTTGGCAGATCCCCAGGGACATGATCTCCAATTTCGAATTCGCATGAAAGACGGCAAAGTTCGCTGGATCGAACATGCGTGCCAGTCGGTGAATAGTCAGGGCGGTGAGTTTCTGGGTTTTCGGGCGAGTAACCGGGATATTACGGCTCGAAAGGAGGCGGAGGCGAAACTGGCGGAGAGTCGTGAAGCCTTGCGAATGCTCGCCGGCGGCTTGCTTTCGATCCAGGAAGAGGAACGGCGGCGCCTGGCTCGGGAATTACATGATGATCTGACTCAGCGCTTGGCCGTCCTGGCGATTGAAGCTGGAAAACTTGAAAGGCAACTCGAGGCCTTACCGGGCGAAATCCGAGAGAAGATCAGACGGATGAAGGAACAGATCGTCAAACTTTCTTCCGATGTGCACGATATATCCCGTCAGCTTCATCCTTCGATTATTGACGATCTCGGGATCAGGCAAGCCATTCAATCCGAGTGTGTCAATTTCACGAAGCGAGAGGGGATCGCCGTCAAGTATGAGCCGGAGAATATTCCGCCCAACATCCCAAGAAATATTTCTGTGTGTCTTTTCAGAATTGTCCAGGAAAGCTTGAGAAATATCGCCAAACATGCTAAAGTGACGGAAGCGAAGGTTCGACTCGAAGGTCATGGTGATGCGATTAGTCTGACCGTTGAAGACTCGGGAGTTGGATTCGATCCGGCTCAGATACGCGGAGAAGCCGGGCTGGGGCTCGTCAGTATGGAAGAGCGTACGCGTTTGATCCAGGGGCAATTCCAGGTGCGCTCGCAGCCGGGACAGGGCACGGTTATACAGGTGACCGCCAAATTAGCTGGAGACTAAACGATGGAAAAGACGACAGTTTTATTAGCCGATGACCATAAAATTGTATTGGAAGGTCTCAAGGGCCTTTTAGCGGAGGATTATAAGGTGGTTGGAGCGGTTGAGGACGGTCGCGCGCTTCTGGAGCAGGTTCAAAAGCTTTACCCGGATGTGATCGTTGTCGATGTTGCGATGCCCTTGCTGAACGGGATTGACGCGGTCAAGCAGATCAGGAAACTGGGCCTCAATACGAAGGTGGTTTTCTTGACCATGCATCATGACGCCATGTACGCCAAGGAAGCGTTTGACGCGGGCGCATTAGGTTTCGTCCTCAAACACTCCGCGCCCTCTGAGCTGACCACGGCCATTGAAGAGGCGTTGAAAGGAAACACCTATATTAGCCCGGCGATTGCCCAGGAAGTGATGCAGCTTTATAAAGGAGAAGTGGATTCCAGGGCCGCAGCCCCAGGTACCCTGACCCTGCGACAACGAGAGGTCATGCAACTCCTGGCTGAGGGAAAATCGGCCAAGGAGATCGCCACTATCCTGCATATTTCCACGAGGACCGTGGAATTTCATAAGTACAATATGATGGAGCAGTTAGGCATCAAGACCAGCGCGGAACTCGTCCATTTTGCCATCAAGCATGGCATCGTCTCCATCTAAAACAAACGTCAGGTAGTTTTTCATCCCTAAACTGGTAATTTTACGAGTGGTGTCATATCGATAATTATTCATAATACGATGAATCAACATGTTTTATTCGTTTGGAGATTCGATGGAGGGGACGTAATCAAAGAACAAAGCAACAAGACTCAATCGGAATGTTCCTTCTCGTTTGAGAGACACTGGAGAAAGTACAAGGCATGACGGATGAAAAGGGCGGGTGTGCCATCCTTGCAGATGGGCACCAGAACATCCTGGAGGGGATTCGGAACTTACTGGAAACGATGTTTGAAACGGTGATCATGGTGGCCGATCGACGCTCTTT
>JAFGTG010000510.1 GCA_016934255.1 Sedimentisphaerales bacterium | reverse complement strand
TGTCACCGCAATTCACCCAGTCGTCGCCGTCGAACTCGAGCGCGTTGCCGAACTGGCCGGCCACCCACTGGGGTTCGCCTTCGAAAGCGCCTTCGTTGCCGCCGATGGAGTCGGACGCGGTCGTCCCGGCTCCCTCGTCCAGCTTCCAGTGTCCGACAATTTCGGCCGAGGCGTTCCCGGCGACACCCAGCACGAACATAAGAGCGACTAAAAATGTGAGTTTCTTACGCATGATTGAATCTCCTCAAAAATGAACGATAAATACTTAGACTTTGGCCCGAAACCAAAGCGATCTACGGTCATCTTGTTTCCATGTACTTAGACATTCGCTTTTGTTTGAGACAGGTCGTTCAGTGTGTTTTGCTGTTACCTCCTTCCTTCCAATACCCGATAGGAGCCGTAAATTGGAAAAAATCACAAAACGGAAGCCAATCTCAGGCACAACTATCGAAATTTATCTATACCACATAAGCGGTTTACTGTCAAGCGAAATTATCAAATGATATGTTCCTGTTGTGGATTTTCCCCTTTTTCTTTGATCCATCGGTAACGCTCGATTACAATCCGTAGTTAACGTGTATCGCCAACCATCTTATCTTTGGAGGCTGTTATGACGATTCATACCTCTAAACGCTTACGTGTCCTGTGTATCGTGGTATTGTGTATAACGTGCGGCTCGGCAGCGGGGAACGATCACATGAAAACAGATTCCCCGATTGCTATAGAGCGGGACCGGATTTTCGTGAGCTTCACCAATCGGCTACACCCCGACAACCGCATCGGCTACCGTATCTTTGAGCATACGCCTATCATTTATGGGCAGATGCCTCAAAACGTTCAGGAGGCCGGGATGAATGTAACGAAGTCGGCCAGGCTGGAAAAGGCATTTTCCGGACGTCCGGGCGTATTGACCATCAATCATCGAATCGACGAGGAGCACTGGATTCGACAGGATTGGACGTTCTATATGGCGCCCGTGAAAGATGGTATCGACATGCTTCTCGTTGTGGAGACCTTTAATGAGGGATTACCGTCCTATTACGGCGTTCAGCAGTGTTTCCGCATGAGCGGCCGGACGAATATCGAGTGGCGGCAGAAGATCGCCAGGACGCCTGCGTTTAGCGAATATGATTTGTGGGCGGGCGAAAAAGAACCGCCCGTAGAAGCGAGCCTGACCTGGGTTCGGCGGAAAGGGCAGTGGCAAAAGCTCCCGGCGAACCGCGAGACCGTGGGCGCTCGTACGCCTTTAGGCGTATTGATCGATAACCAACGAACGCAAGGCAAACCGATGGACAAAGTCGGGCCGTATGAGGCGAAGATGTTGGAGCCGATTGATGACGGATTGATGACCCGCTCGAATGTGGAGGGAACCTGGATTAGCGGGATATATTGGGAAGGGACGTCCCATGTGACCAATCACCACCCGGCCGACTGTTTGCATAGTATTGTCAACATCGGCGGCATCCCGCCTCATACGAAACGCGCCATTCGAGGGAAGATTTATTGGTTCCAGGGATCGAAGAACGATTTGGTCAAACACTTTGAACGGGATTTTCCGAAATGAATAAGACTTACAACATTTGGATTTGCGTCATAGTTATTATTGTCACTACGATGTGCACCGCCGGGTCATCGCGGGAGCAGGGGCCTCGTCTTTCGGATGGGGATTTGCTTGCGTCACTCGATCCGAACTGTCACGAGCTAAACCGGGTGATTGCCCTTCGAGATCGGGGAGAAACCTCAGCAGCGCTTTCGACGTTGGTGGATTTCGTGAGAACGAAAGAAGAGCCGGCCGACTTCGGGCAACGGGCCGAGCGAAACCCCCAAGCCGATACATCACAGGCCGAACGGATTATGGGACACGAGTTCGTCGTTGTCGGTATTCCACATACTTTTGGTAAGGACATTGACTGGGGATTCAATCCGACCACCGCGCCGGGCACAAAGTTCGATCGGGACCATGAATGGACCTGGCAACTGAATCGCCACAGCGCCTGGATCACTCTGGCAAGGGCGTACCAGGTATCCGGCAATGAGCGCTTTGCGAAGGAATTCGATGCGCAGTTCTCCGATTGGGTGATGGACTGTCCCGTCCCAACGGATGAAGCGAATCAGAGGGCTTACTCGAAATGGCGCACCATCGAGGCCGGTATTCGTATGTCCTGGACGTGGCCGACGGTCTTTACGATCTTTCGGAAATCACCATCGGTCAAAGATGAGACTCTTATTAAGATGCTCAAGTCGATGGTCGAGCATGGCCGTTATTTGCGGCGCTACCCGACGACCGGCAACTGGCTGACGATGGAGATGAACGGTCTTTACTATACCGGAGTGCTCCTTGGCTTTGTAAGAGAGGCGAGTGATTGGCGCCGGTTTGCGATTACACGATTGCTGTCGGAGCTTGATACCCAGGTGTATCCGGACGGAGCGCAGATCGAGTTGACGCCGGGCTATCACAATGTGGCGTTACGCAGTTTCCTCGGTCCGGTGGATATTGCCGGGGCGTATGGATACCATTTGCCGGATGAGTACCTGGCGAAGCTCGAACGGATGTTCACGTATAACATGTGGGTTATGCGCCCCGACCGGGACACGCCACGCTGGAATGATTCATGGCACGTCGATGTCGTCGGGACATTACGAAGGGGATTGGATTTGTTTCCGGACCGAAAAGACTTTGAATGGATTGTATCCGATGGCCGGGAAGGGACACCGCCCGACCATACCTCGCACTTCTTTCCGTATGCGGGCCAGGTCGTTATGCGTTCCGGTTGGGAGAAGGATGCGCTTTTCCTGGGCTTCGAGGCCGGGCCTTTCGGTTACGGCCATCAGCACGAGGACAAGCTGGGTATTGTCTTGTTCGCGTATGGTAAGGAACTTCTGGTCGAAGGTGGAAGCTATGCTTACGATGCGTCGAAGTGGCGGCGCTATGTTCTTTCCTCCTATGCCCACAACATTGTTTTGGTGGATGGTCAGGGCCAGGTGCGACGCGGCCTGCCCCGCCAGCGATATATAAGCAAGCAACCGCTCGATCTTGATTTCCGTTCGGATGAACACTATGACTATGCTCGCGGCGTTTACGAGCAGGGCTTCGGCGAGAGAGAAAAACGTCCGGCCCGGCACGTGCGCGAAGTCGCTTTTCTTAAAAAAGCTCGCCTGTTTGTTATCCGGGATACATTGGAATCTCTCGATGGGAAGCCCCATTCTTATCAGGCGTTGTTCCACCTCGATGCAGAAAAGGTCAACGTCGATAAAGAATCCGGAACAATAGAAACTCAGGATCCGGGAGGTGCCAACCTTCGAATCGTTACTTTAGCTGGTGGAGATTTAAAGACCGATATCGTTCGCGGCCAGGAGACTCCTGTTGTGCAGGGTTGGATGCCGCGTGGACATGGAATCCGGGGCGTACGGCCCATTCCGACAGTGGTTTATGAGCGTCAATCGGCGAAGCCGGTCTGTTTTCTCACCGTGCTGCAACCCCTTCGGGACGGCCATGAAGATCGTGTATCGGCGGTGGCCGAGTTTGGGGATAGGGTGATCATCCAATATGCAAGCGGCAAGTTCTTCAATATGAGTTTGCCTCCAATGTAAAACACCTTCTCATCAAACGGGATGTTGAAAAGGGATAGATATGTATAAACATAAGAGAGTCTGGGTATCCGGAGCGATATTTATTGTTTTAGCGTTTATCGTTTCCGCCGGCGATTCAAAATC
>JAFGTG010000509.1 GCA_016934255.1 Sedimentisphaerales bacterium | reverse complement strand
GAACCGGCCAGCGTGCCGCCCAACGGCAGGATGCCATAGGTATCTTGTTTAATCAACTCGATGGCGTTGATGGCCATCGTGGTCGGCTCGACGGCGAACTGAGCGCTGCGCTTCGCCCGAAATCCGGTGTACAACGCCGTGTAGAGACACGAGGCGGTCACGACCATGAGCGACATAGCCACCAACAGCTCAAGCAGCGAAAAGCCCTTGTTTTGTCTCAAGCCGCTCGCCATCTCAACTGTCCTCCTCGTACACCAGAGTGGTCAAGGTGACCGACCGCTCCCGCCCCTGAGCCGTCCAGGTAACCTTCAATTCGAGCTGACTGACATCCGAATCCGTCCAACTGGACACGGTCGCATCCCATCGATAACCCGGCCAGTCTTCGCCGAAATCGCCGCTTTTCTCGCCGCTTTGCCAGTCGCCCGTACAGGTCAGCTCGGTCAGTTTCGTGCGCGCCAGCGAGGCGGCTTCGATCTGCTTGCGCGACTGCCCACCCAGCCGGGTGCACAGACCGACGCTCTGCATCGCCACGGGCATAATAATGCCCAGGAAAACGATCGTCGCGAGCAGCTCGATGAAGGTGAAACCGCCGAGCACGCCGGCGCAGCCGTGCGCGCGCAGGCGTCCCGAGCGAAGTCGAGGGACCTTACCGAGCACGTGTCCGGTATTGCCGCCGGATACACTGCACGCTCGCCGCGTGTGCAACAAGTTGCACACCCTACCTGTTGTATTTCGAGGCATACCTGTTATCCACCTGTTCCTTTTCGACGATAGAAAATGATTCCGTGACCGTCGGGCACGTTATTTCAAGAACCAGTCCCCGCCGGTCAATCAGCCGGATCGTCCCGGCCGTGACGGTTCCTTGCGGCGTAAAGGCAAAGTACATCCCATCGTCGTCTTTATCCACGTCTTCCAGCTCCACCGTAATATCACTCGGGAAACTGAAAACGTATCCGAATTCCGTCTTAAGCTTTTCGAAAACGCCCTTCCGTTGCGACGTTAGCCAATAAACGCGGTCATTCGTATCGACGTTAAGACGGTAAGTAATCCCTTCGCTGATCGCCTGGGAGCGAGCGAATTGCGTCAGCGCGAGAAGCTGAGCGGCCTCATCGTGCGTCTTACGCGAGCCAAAGAAACCCCGCAGGGACGGCGCGGCCATCGCCAGGACCGTCGAGAGGATCACCATCACCAGGATAAGCTCCAGGAGGGTGAAAGCCCCATGACCACGATGTTGTCTCTTTTGCGCTGTCATGTTTTGTATCTACATCGAAAAGAGTACGATTACCGTTGTTCTTCCGACCAGTTCACAATATCATCATTACCGCCCTGTTTACCATCCGGTCCGTTGGAGTGCAGGTCATAGCCGTACTCGTTGTATTGACCCGGATACCTGTAAACATACTCGTTGCCCCAGGGATCCTTGGGTATCTCCTCACGCCGGAGATAGGGTTGCTTCCAACTATCGGCGTCGGAACTGGGTTTTTCCACCAGGGCTCTGAGTCCTTCGACCGTCGTGGGATAACGACCGACGTCGATCTCAAAGGAGTCCAGGGCGACCTCCAACTGGGAGATTTGCGTTTTAGCCGCCGTCACTTTGGCTTCCTTCGAGCGGCCCGACAACTTCGGCAGCACAATGGCCGTCAGTGTTGTCAAAATCACCAGAACCAAAAGCAGCTCGATCAAGGTAAAGCCGTGACGTTGTCGGTGACGTTTCATTGCTTTAAACTCTGTCGATTTCATTTTACTTCCCAACATAAATTTCTGACTCTCTTCGGACTTCGTTTTTTTTTATTAAAGATCGGGTGACAATCTCAAAACCAAATGCAAAAATCAAAATGTAAAATGCAAAATTAAGGAAGTCATCCGCCGAAGGCGGATTCCACAATTTTAATTTTTGATATTTGATTTTTAATTTCTCGAATCCATCCCCAAGCTACGCTTGAGGCTGCCACCCTTTTCCGTTTCTGTCTTCTGTTCTCTGTCATCTGTCTTCTCTTTAACGGATCAACTCCTGCAGGTTGAAGATAGGCAACAGCATGCCGATCACAACGGTGCCGACGACGACCGCCATGATGAACAGCAGCGCCGGCTCGATTAATGTAACGATCATTTTCAAGTGACGGTCCAGTTCCTGGTCGTAGGTGGTCGCCAGACGTGTTAATTCCTGATCCATCCGACCGCTTTCTTCCGCCACGGAAATCATTTCGATCACAGCGGCGGGAAATAACACGCGGCAGTTCTCCAGGCTGCGGGCCAGCGGATGGCCTTTCTGCACGCTTTCAATCGCGCTGGTCACCGTATCAGCGAGGACCTGGTTGCCGATGGCTTCCTTCGCCACGCGCAGCGACGAAATCAAAGGAACGCCGGCGCCGACAAGCGTGCCCAACATTCGGCAAAACCGCACGAGGGCAAAGCGCGCCATGCCCGTACCGAATAGGGGGAGCCGGAGCACGAACGTCGCCATGGCCCGTCGGCCCTCTTCACTGCTGAGCATGCGTTGAACGGCAAAAACAATAAGTATGATACCGAGTATGAAAACCAGCCAATACTTCACCAGAAGCTCACTTGTAGCGACAATATATCGCGTTAACACTGGAAGCGAGCCGCCGAACTCAGCAAACATTTGAGAAAAACGCGGTATGAAAAAAGTCAATAGG
>JAFGTG010000044.1 GCA_016934255.1 Sedimentisphaerales bacterium | reverse complement strand
TGAAGTTAGGCATATATTATTTCAGAAAATCGGTTTCATGATTTTCTGAAAATAATCGGCGGTCAGATCATAACCTGTTGTCCCGTGCGACATGACACATCGGTTTTTAAAAAGAAAAAATCAAGAAAAAAGATTTTTTCTTTCCAAAAGTATGCCTAACTTCAATTTTGCAAAACTCCTGTTATTATTAACGAGCGATCCCATTATCGATCCGGCGGTTTCCACCGGTTTTGATAGAGATGTTTTTCGAAGAAATAAACCAATCCCGTCAGGTCGATCACGTGTCCTTCGTCGTGGACGTCCAGGATCACATTTTCGGGCCTGTCCAGATTCTTGTAGATTAATCGAACGTCTTCCATCGCCTGGCGAGCCAGAGGAACGTAAAACTGACTCTCCGGCTCGAGCAGTCCGTTCTGGCATTGGAGAGGACGCGGCGCGGTAAGAGAATAGATATCCGCAAAATCGACTAAATCCCTCAGCCCCTCAAACTTCCAGCACATGCAGTGATTGTGCTCCATATGATCCATCGTGGTCAAAAAGCCGGCGCTGACGACCGCCGCGATTCTTTCATCCATCGCGCCTAACCACATAGCCATCTCCCCTCCCAAAGACAAGCCGGCACAACCGATTCGTGAATGATCCACCTCCGGCAGGGATTGAAGATAATCCACACACCGCATCAGATCCCACAACCGTTCGCCCATGAGCAGTCGGCCTTCTTCGTACACTTCATGCTGACTCACGGTTGTTGAAATAGTGACATATCCCATTGAGGCCAAAACTGTGCCAAATCCTTTATAGGGACGATCTGCCTTCGTTCGGTTGTTTTCCTTTGCAATGGTTTGAGTATCGTAAGGGCTATAGAGATTACTGCCATGACCGCCGATGCAAACAACTGCCGGGACAGGTTTGCTTTTGAAGGTCGGCATCGTCACAATGATCCGGATGCGTCGATTGGGTGTTGAATTAATTTCCATTTCCCGAACGCGATGCATTTGCTTATTGGCAGAAGATAACTCTTTAGCATGAAAAGGAATGGAGCTTTTAGCCTGAATCAGATCATTCAGTTTGAGCAACTCAAATAGCTTCGCTCTGACCTCCTTTTGCCACGCGATGGCGGCCTCCGCCGATCCCGGCGTATATTTCGCCAAACGTTGATTCGGCTCGCCAAGAGTGAAACTACTGAGACACGCAAAGACGATAACCGGCGCTATTCGTTGTAAAGTGTTCATCGAGGCCTATTCTCCCAAAATAAGCAATGATAAGCCATACATCTTACGGCCGATACAGCCGGATATCGTCAATATATATCGTTCCCGAACCCCCAACGGCTGCGCCGCCTTGGCTACCCAGACCTATTGCGATCTTATCCACGTTTGCCAGGTCCATTCCCTGATCGGCAAACGTTTGGAGAGGGATAATCCAATAAGTCCAGGTGATGGATTGTGCTGCGTTCGCATCATCATGGGTTATCACCGCAGGTGCACCGGCAGTATTGGAAAGTGCCACATAAAGCGGTTCAGCCGCATTCGTCGATCGGCCACGGAACCAGAGCGATAATTGCTCGACGCCCATGGCCGTCCAATCCCTCAACGCTAACGTCATTGATCCTTCTGAATTCGTCACATTGTCAACGTTTTCATAAAGCAGCGGCATTGACTGCTGTCCGCCATGCACCATCGTCTGCTCCGCGTAGGGTGGGAGTAAGTAACCGACCTGCGCGCCGTTATCCGGAATCCCGTAGCCGTCGGTCCACGTCTGCCAGATAGCCTGTCCCGCTGCATCGTCGTTGGAATAGCTTTCAAAGTCATCGACGAGAAGGAAAATACCCGTCGTAAATATCCAGAGAGGTCCGATGGATATATTGCCCTGGCCATCGACTTCATCCACGCGCCAGAAATAACGGGTTTGCGGTTCAAGCAATCCGGGATCAAAAGTCTCGGCTCCCAGTGCCTTGGAACCTGTATATTCCGGCGAACCGGTATCGGCGCTGCGAACGGCGGCTTCGTCCATACCGAAATAGACCTGGTGAGAGGCCGCGCTGTCGGCCGGCGTCCATTGTAAAATCACATTCATTTGCACGCCATCCATACTGTAAGCCGGTTGAGGATTCCCCACGGCGCCGGGTGTCGTAAAGCTCCAGACGTCGCCTTTATACGTAGCGACGGCGTCAAATTCATCGACCCGCCAGTAATACACTCTTTCCCTTTCGAGCGCGCCGGGTTTATAGATTGTTATACCTGCCGGGGCGCCCGCGACGGCATCGTTCACGTCATCATAATCATCGCCAAAATAGACGGTGTGCAATTTGGCCCCGAACCCGGGCGTCCAGCTCAACGTTACATTATCCGGGCCTACAGACTCCGCCCCATCGGCCGGATCGGGATTGTACGCAGTCTTGGGCGGGATTGAAAAGCTCCAGATATCGCCCTTCCATGGACTGTTCGGATCAGCGTCGTTGACTTCATCGATTCGCCAATAATACGTCATCCCGGGCACAAGGCCGTCCGGATAGGCAAATCCTGGAAAACCAGCAACATAGTACATACTCGTTTGGTTGCCCCGGAATACGTCCGAGTCCCGGATGCCATTGATCACATCGTCAAGATTGTCGCCTAAATAGACATCATGCGAGACGGCCGAATCCCCTGCCGACCAGCTAAGATTGATCCATGTATCTGCATGGAACGCACCATCGGATGGACCGGGATTAAAGGCCTTTGTAAACGTCGGAGGGATACCCAGGAACAGACTCTCCAACTGATCCGGCGTCAGCGCTCGGTCATAAAGGTAAATATCATCCAGAAGACCATCGAAGAATTCATGCCATTCGGTGTTATAGCCAATGTAAAATGATTCGTTACTGGCGGAATCACCGAGGACTAAATTGCCGCTTACACTACTATTCGTTGCCGCGTTAATCCCATTCTTATACATTCTCATGGCGCTTCCATCATAACTGATCGCCACATGCGCCCAGACGTCGGATTCTATCGGGACATCCGGGATCCAATCATTCCCCCCGATTCCACAGGGTCCCGCGAAAGTAACGCCAATGTTACCGTCATGAAGAAGCCAGTACAGATCCTTTCTCCAATCAGGAGTATGAGCATACTTGGCGACGATCGTCCTCCAATCAATAACATCCCCCGGCTTGATCCATGCCGTAACCGTAATCTCATTTGTAATATCGAAACTCGGGTCATCGGGCACTTCGACGCAATCATCATTTCCGTCAAACTCAAGCGCACCGCCTATCTGGCCATCGGAAGGCCGCCAGATCGGGCCGTCAAGGGTGCCGTGATTCTTGTTGCGGGATGAGTCGTGAGCGATGGTGCCGGCCCCCTCATCCAACGTCCAGTGTCCCACCAAGCCGGCGGAAGCGCTACCAACCAGATTCGTTACCAAAACAAAGGAAATTAGATAAACCCATTTTCTGCACATGATAATCCTCCTTCAAGCAATGGATCGAGTGAATGACATATACAACCACGACAATACCCGGTATTGCCACATGTTCCGGGTGGTTCTCGCAGAATTGGTATATTTTAACATTACCTCATATCTTCCCACCTCTACACTCCCAGGATATCAACGGGTAAAAGTGTCAACCTCACTCTTTTCAATACCAAATTCTCAACGTGTCGTCAAGAAGAATCCAGACCTTCGATTGTTGGGGTGGCGGCTCCCTTCGGCAGTGAGCCCAGGGTCGAACTGTGCCCCACCTTCTTCCCTTCGATATTGGATATTAGACATTCGTTATTCGATATTCGCTTCCTTGATCACCTGATAACCCGATTTCCGCAATTCTGTCTTCTGTCTCCTGTATTCTTCTAAAAGTTTTCTATCTTCCCGGCTAAAATAAGGGTACAATATCAACCAACTCCTTTGAGGATGTGACTAAAGTCTGAGGTCAACGAGGAACAGAATGAGCGGCAGCCACATAGAAAGACGAGAATTCATGCAGTTTTCCGCCGCCGGTGTTGCTTTGGCGGCCATGTCCAATGCGGCGTTGGGCGTCAATTCGCCACCCCGGTTCCAACTTACAGGTCAAATCGATGACGCCGTCAGGACACGGGCGGATGTTCTGGTCGTCGGCGGCGGAACGGCCGGAACGAT
>JAFGTG010000508.1 GCA_016934255.1 Sedimentisphaerales bacterium | reverse complement strand
GTCGGACACCTCTCGGCCGCACTGTGTCACATGGCCAATACCTCGCACCGCCTGGGTAAGAAGGCGACCGTCGATGAGGTCAAGGCCGCCATCGGTGACAACGCTGAGATGATGGACTCCTTCAACCGAATGCTCGAGCATTTGGCCGCGAACGAGGTGGACCTGGAGAAAGAGCCGATCACACTCGGCCCGGTCCTGACGATGGATCCCAAAACGGAACGGTACGTCGGCGAGCATAGCGACTTGGCCAACATGTTCATCAAACGCAACTACCGCGAGCCGTTTGTCGTGCCGGATCAAGTCTAAAAAAGACCCAAAACATCAGACTCAAGATACAAGACTTGGGTCTGGGGTTCGGAGTCTGGAGTCTTGTAATGAAGTTTGCATTATGCAATGAGATGTTTGAGAATCGGCCGATGGCCGAAGTCTGCTCGGTCGTTCGCAAGCTGGGTTATCGCGGACTGGAGATCGCGCCGTTTACCCTGGCGCCTTCGGCCGAGAAGGTTACCGCTGAGCAGCGGAAAGAAGTTCGAAAGATCATCGAAGACCACGGCCTTGAAACCGTCGGGCTGCACTGGCTGTTCGCCGGACCGACGGGATTGCATATGACAACGATGGATAATCAAGTATGGGGCAGGACAAGGGACTACTTGTCCTGCCTGCTTGATTTATGCAGCGATCTGGGCGGCAAAGTGCTGGTCCTCGGTTCTCCGAAGCAGCGGAGCATCGTCGAGGGCCAGACCCAGAAGGGCGCGTGGCAACGGGCCGTCGAGTTGCTAAGCTCCGTGTTGGATAAGGCCGGTCAATTGGGATTGACCATCTGTTTCGAGCCGCTCTCGCCCGCCGAGACCGATTTTGTCAATACGGTCGCCGAAGGGATGAAAATGGTTCGCCAGATCGGCCATCCGAACTTTAAAGTCCACCTCGACGTCAAGGCGATGTGTTCGGAGCCGACGCCCGTGCCGGAGATTATCCATTCGGTCGGCATTGAAAATATCGGTCATTTCCACGTCAACGATCCGAACCTGTACGGTCCCGGCATGGGCGAAGTGGATTATGCCCCGATCGCCGAGGCAATCGACGAGATCGGATGGGACAAGTGGCTGAGCGTCGAGGTCTTCAAATACGATCCCGATCCCGAAACCATCGCGCATAAAAGTATCGAGTACCTAAAGCAATTCTGGTCCGTGTGAGTTTGATCGTAAAGAAAGGGACTTGTCTGACCGGTCAGACTTGTCGGACCTGTCAGACTGTAGTCAGACGCCGACGGTGATTCCTTGCTCCGTGTCTTCCATTAATTGGGCTTTGAGGCGTTTTCTGGCGCGGTGGAATCGCGCCCGTGCTTTTTCCGGCGTCGTACTCGTCATCGATGCGATCTCGGTGTAAGGCATCTGTTCGTAATAGCGAAGGCGGAGGACATCCCTGTGTTGCCGGCTGAGTTGTTCGATCAAGGTTCTGAGCCGTTGAATCTTTTCCTCGTGAATCTTCGCGTCCAGGAGGTTGCCGTTTGTGTTTGCATCGCCGGACTGATTGCGAAGGTGCGTCTTGCCGGAGTCCTGGAGCCGGGACCGTCTGAGGTTGTCCTGGATTTTATTGCGGGCGATGCGATGCACCCAGGGCCAGAATCGCCCGGTATCGCGTAGCGCATTGACTTCCCGTACGACCGCCAGCAGCGTTTCCTGTAAAATATCCTCAGTCAGATCATGGTTCCAGGTTAAATGGAAGACGAACGGATACAGCCGCTTCCAGGTCATAGAAGCAAGCCTCTCCATGCCCGTTCGGCTGCCCGAACGAGCCTGGTTCAATATACGTTCGATAGATGGTTTTTCTTCATTCATTTTTACGGTCCTTACCTGTATAAGGCCGCCCGCCCGCTGAAGGTAACGTAAAATCTTCTGGCGGGTAACGGAAGATCGAGTAGTGGGTTTGGTCGTTGGGCTTCGTAGTATGTGGCACCGGCGCTAGCCACACACTACTCACGACTTGACCCACAACTCACCCTCTCCCTCACCCTCACTACCGGACATTCTGATCCCCTTCATCGATATCTTCGTCAAGAACGCGCCATGCCGGGGGAGTCCGTTCCGGGATGTGCCAGGGGCTGTTGCAGTGATGGCATTTTTCCATGTCTGGTCGTCTGAGTTTGCCGCAATTGATACAGGTTACCAGCGTGGTTTTCGGCCGGGTTAGTTTGTACGTGATATAAGCGGGCAGACCGAAGGCGACGGTTCCGACAATCCAGCGACGTCTGGCCTTTGGGGAAAATCCGATAAAGGTTGCATCCTTACCAACCCGCCAGGCAAGCCATATAGCCAAAATGATCGATGGTATTACCCACCACAGAGCTGTTGCGACTCTTTCTGCCCAATTTTCCCGGCTGTCTCGACTTATCATGGCGACAAATGAGTTGGGCAGTAGGAACAGCGCCCTGTGGCCGGCCCCCGCCTCGAAGGTTGATGTAGTAAAATAAGATGCAATGGACAGGACGGGCGGATGGAGGTTCTCGGCCAGGAATTTGCCGATAGTCAATGCAGGCGCCCAGGCACTACTCCAGAGGGTCGCTTTACTGGATTGAAGATACGATTTGTAGCGGTGTTCGGACTGTGGCAGTCGGGTGTATTTCGCATTGATTCTCTTTCCCTCTGCATTGTAAACGGCCAGCGCCATGGCGGTTCCGGTGCGAGAGATACCGGTGGCGTACATCCCCAAATATTCTCTTTCGATTCTGGAATTGTTTGGCAGTCGTTCGGGATCATACGGATCGCCGAATGACATGTTGAGTATTGTTCCGTCGTTACGATAAAATTTGTTTAAGACTAAGGGGTGGACGGTGTAGCTCAACAAGTCCTTTGGTGTCACGGAGGGCATCGTGCCAAAGTACGTTTCCGGGCCTGGGAGGTAGCCCGCGGTTCCGGCAAAGTCAAGCGTTTGTTTATCGAGCAAATCGATCCGGCCGGATTTGTCCAGAACAAGCAGGTACGGGCCTGCATCGGAATGGTCGAAACTGGGAATGATCGGTTTTAGAACTCGTTGATCCACGGGAAGATTCGGTTCATTCACAGTGGCGTCGATATCTTTGATTCGAGGGGGTACCCAGGTTATATTCGGTGCGAAGCGATTTTTAGAGAGAAAACCAATCTGTATGGGATTGTAATCAGGATGCTTTTTACTGATATCGGGGCCTTGGGTAACCGTTGCTCGATCAAAATCAATTTTGAGAAAGCGTTGTTGTTTCTTGTGATATACGATGCGTTCGTGTTTTTTATATTGCCGGGATCTGTTTTGCTCAACGATGGGATCATCGAATCGACCGAACGTTTGGTTGGGAAGTTCTGAGATTCCTTCCGGGCCGACGTAGAATTGAATGCGTCTTAATTGTTTGCTTTTGTCGGGCATCGTCTGGGAATCGATATCCCGGTAGAGGAGTTGGCCCGATTTTTTATCCAGGTACATATATGCTTCGTCGGATTCGATGAAATAAACGTTTGAACGACCTCCTTCGGGGGACCTCGATGTGAAGTAGTCAAAAAGACCAAGGTGCATCATCGGGTGACGATACAAATCCGCTGCCACCAGGGAGTGATGAACGACGTTGGGGTCGTCCTCCAGTTCCGACGGCACTAAGCCGGACGGCTGTATAACGATGGATCGAGCGTCAGAAGGCATTATCTCGAGGAGCGATATCTCGCATAGGAATCGCAAACAAAACAACGGCAGCGAGAAAAACAGCAGAACGATAAAGCCCGCGGTGAGCACTTGAATACGATAATGGATCACAGACTTCATGATGATGTTCCTAAAGAGAGGTCGATGTGAACGTTTGCCAGGTTCGTATCAACAAAGCAGCGATAAAAGCCGCAAGGATCATAGCGATCTCCCAGCCAAACCCTTTGATCATGACCAGGGGCATGAGGATGCAGGTCAATACCAGTGCCCCGAATGTGGGGATCACCTTGCTTGGATTCCAACCGGTGAGCAGGCCGATGCAATAGCAGGTAAACATCATCAGAAACGTCGTTAAAGAGATGTTGAAAATGATGCCGGCGTACATCGGTATCGGCGGCTCAAACCAACGGATCAGAATCGTAATGGTAATGATCAGGGGGATCAACAAAATCAGAATCGTTAGTATCCCAGTGGCGATTCGGGCAAATAGAATTTGCGTTCTCGTCACCGGAAGGGTCGAGACAAAAGCGGAGATTCGCCTGTTCCGGTCTGTGTACATCTGACTGACGCCCATCGCACAGAAACCGAGCATGGTAATGATAGCAAGCGGAATGACGGGCGCGATGAGGTCATCCCAATCGATTCGAGTGTCTTGCTGAAATGCGAATGTTGTCAATGCGACGATGAGAATGGCCGTGAGAACGGTCGAGCCGATGAGATAGAGTATATGATCCTGGATTTCTCTTTTTATCAGTGTAAACATGGTTTTATCTCCTTTTATCCCCCTTTGAAAGATGCGCCAACGGGACGAGTGCATTCGATAAAGATATCCTCAAGACTCATCGGAATATCGATGCAGCTTGAGGGTTTGAACGTTTCGAGGAGGGCCTGCTTTTGCTCGTTCCAGTTGGCGACGGTGATAACCATCTCCCGGCCGTCGATTTGCTGGTTGACGATCTCCGTCAGGTAGAGATTGGCCGGCGCGGATTCGTCGAAAATAACGCGAAGCTTCTTAACGCGCTGCTTGAGTTGCTCTAACGGGCAATCCACGACGAGCTTGCCCGCGGCCAGGATACCCACCCGATCGGCGATGCGCTCGACGTCACTCAGAATGTGAGAGCTAAAAAGGATCGTCCGGCCTTGTTTCTGAATGATTTCAATCGCCAGTTCGATAAACTGCCGGCGCGCGACGGTGTCCAGTCCCAGTGTGGGATCATCGAGAATCAGTAATTCGGGATCGGTCGCCAGGGCGAGAGCCAGGTTCAGTTGCGCCCGCATGCCGACGGAAAGCTCCCTCACTCGCCGGTCGGTCGGCAGGTGGAACGTCTCGATCAAATGGCTGAAAAACTTGTCGTTCCATTGGAGAGACAAGTCCTTGCAGAGTTTGATCAATCGGCCAACTCTGTAATTCTGGATCAGGTTGTGGCCCTCGGCGACGGTGCCGATTTTGCCGCGAATCTTGGGTGGAAGATTCATGGATTCGGCGCCCAATAGAAACGTTCGACCCCGCGTGGCCGGTTCGAGACCGAGAAGAATCCGGATCATTGTTGTCTTGCCCGCTCCGTTGCGTCCCAACAGACCATAGATGCAGCCTTTGGGCACGCTGAAGTTGATGCCGTCCAGGACGCACCGTCCGTCGAAATATTTGACGAGATTCTCAACTCTAATCACATCATCGTTCATCCGCTCGTCCTCTCATATCGAAACTGTTTAACCAGATATTCACTTGCTCCTAATCACGCACACACACGAACTGTCGCTTGCAAAGTATGATAATTCCAACCGCGCTATACATCGCCGTCAAGGTGAGGCTGTGCGCAACACACACCAGGCTTTTGATCGCGCTATATTTTCCAAGGGCTAATTTGCATAGTAATTCAACCGCCGGACAGCCGTATCGAATGAGGCTCATAAACGCTTTTATAGCCGGATGATCGGGGAACAAGCTGAACATAAGGGAGACCGTGAAATAGGTAAAAGCCGTGACCGCAAACAATAGCATTGAATTTTGTCCTCGTCGTACGACAACGGAAATGGAGGTGGACAAGGCCGCAAATGTGGTAAAAATCAACCATGATGAGAGCATCCATAAGCTGAGATGGTCGATACTGCCGCGACCCGTTGCACGATGCAGTGTGAACATAATGGCGCCGCTGATAAAAATGTGTATAAGCGCCTGGAGAGACAGTCCCATGAGACGGTAAATGTAAAGTTCTCCGGGCCAGAGCGGCTTGATAATGAGAACGCATATCCGGCCGGAAGCAATATCGTCGCCGAAAATACCGGCACTGAGCAGAAGAGACAGCATACACCCGCTCCAGCCGAAAAGGAATCCACCCCAGTTCCACGATCCCGGCGGGAAAGGAACGAGAAAAAGAAGCGCATAGGTTGCGAACCAGCTTATATGCAACAGTTGTATATATCCTTTTCTGAGAAAGGTTTCTTTGATGAGCTCGTGGGCTCTCGTCGGCTTAATTCTTCTCGTTATACAATCGCAAGAAAACATCTTCGATATTCTCCGTCTGTAAATTGACACTCGTAATCTCGGCGCCGTTTTC